>NZ_JBEXLR010000059.1:0-37197 GCF_040610095.1 Micromonospora sp. NPDC004540 | reverse complement strand
GGCGGCGCTGCGCGGCCTCGACGGGCTCGGCGAGCGGCTGGCCGCGCCCGGTGCGCCGCGGGCGTACCTGCTCGGGCTGGACCCGGCGGGGGACGGGCGGGCGGTGGTGGCGCTCGGCAACCCGGACCGGGCCGGCGCCGTGCTGACGTACGTCCCGGGGATGACCGCGGACCTCGCCGACGCGCCGGGCGAACTCGGCCGGGCCGCCCGGGTGCTGGAGCGGTGCGCGGCGCTCGCGCCGGAAACGGAGGCGGCGGCCGTGCTCTGGCTCGACTTCGACGCGCCCGACCTCCTGCCCGAGGCGGCGCGTGGCCGGCAGGCCGACGACGCCGGGCCGGCCCTGCACCGGTTCCAGGAGGGGCTGCGGGCCTCGCACGAGGGGCCGCCCGCCCGGCAGACCGTGCTCGGGCACAGCTACGGCTCGCTGGTGGTCGGCACCGCGGCCCGCGACCACGGGCTGAGCGCCGACGCGCTGGTCTTCGTCGGCTCCCCCGGCGTGGGCGTCGACCACGCGGCCGAGCTGCGGGTGCCGCCCGGCCAGGTCTGGGCGGCCACCGCGCCGGACGACGTGATCCGGCTGGCCCGGCCACCGGACGAGCTGGCCCGCCGGGCGGTGCTGGCCGGCACGCCGCTGGGCCCGGCGGCGGCGCTGCTCGACCCGCACGGCGACCGGCTCTGGTTCGGCACCGACCCGAGCACTCCCGGCTTCGGCGGCCGGCGCTTCCCCAGCGGGCGGCACGGGCACGCGGGCTACTGGGATCCCGGCAACCCCGCGCTGGACGGGATGGCCCGGATCGTGCTGGGCACATGACCGCCCGGGGGCCGGAGACGGCACGGCCCCTCCGCCCTGGGACGGAGGGGCCGCGACGGGGTCGGCTACTCGACGGTGACCGACTTGGCCAGGTTCCGAGGCTGGTCGACGTCGTGCCCGCGGGCCGCGGCGATCTCGGCGGCGAGCACCTGGAGCGGCACCGTGGTCACCAGCGGGGCCAGCAGCGTGGGCGTGCGCGGCACGTAGATCAGGTGGTCGGCGTAGCGGACCACCGCCTCGTCGCCCTCCTCCGCGATCACGATGGTGCGGGCGCCCCGGGCGCGCACCTCCTGGATGTTGGAGACGACCTTGTCGTGCAGCATGCCGCGGCCGACCGGCGACGGCACGATGCAGATCACCGGCGTGCCCTTGTCGATCAGCGAGATCGGGCCGTGCTTCAGCTCACCGGCAGCGAAGCCCTCGGCGTGCATGTACGCCAGCTCCTTGAGCTTCAGCGCGCCTTCGAGGGCCACCGGGTAGCCCACGTGCCGGCCGATGAACAGCACCGTCGGCTCGGACTTCAGCTCACGGCCCAGCTCGCGGACCGGCTCGATCCGGTCGAGCAGCTCGCGCAGCTTGCCCGGCATCTCCTGGAGCTGGGCCACCACCGCGCCCACCTCGTCGGCGAACTTGATCCCGCGCACCTGGGCCAGGTGGAGGCCGATCAGATAGCAGGCGACGACCTGGGTGAGGAAGGCCTTGGTGGACGCGACCGCGATCTCCGGGCCGCCGTGCGTGTACAGCACCGCGTCGGACTCGCGCGGGATGGTGGAGCCGTTGGTGTTGCAGATGGCCAGGACGCGGGCCTTCTGCTCCTTGGCGTGGCGCAGCGCCATCAGGGTGTCCATGGTCTCGCCGGACTGCGAGATCACCACGATCAGCGTGGACCGGTCCAGCACCGGGTCGCGGTAGCGGAACTCGCTGGCCAGCTCCACCTCGCAGGGGATGCGGGTCCAGTGCTCGATGGCGTACTTGGCGACCAGGCCGGCGTGGTAGGAGGTGCCGCAGGCCACGATGAAGATCTTGTCGACGTCGCGCAGGTCCTGCTCGCTGAGACGGACCTCGTCGAGGGCGATCTCGCCGCTCTCGGTGAGCCGGCCGAGCAGCGTGTCGGCGATGGCCTGCGGCTGCTCCTCGATCTCCTTGAGCATGAACCAGTCGTAGCCACCCTTCTCGGCGGCCGACGAGTCCCAGTCGATGTGGAAGTCCTTGCCGGTCGCGGGCTGCCCGGCGAAGTCGGTGATCTCGATGCTCTCCGGGGTGATCAGCACGATCTGGTCCTGGCCCAGCTCGACCGCGTCGCGGGTGTGCTCGATGAACGCGGCCACGTCGCTGGCCAGGTAGTTCTCGCCGTCGCCGCGGCCGACCACCAGGGGCGAGTTGCGCCGCGCGCCGACCACCGCGCCGGGGATGCCGGCGTCGACGGCGAGCAGCGTGAAGGCGCCCTCCAGCCGCTGGCAGACCAGCCGCATGGCGGAGGCGAGCAGCTGCGGGCTGTCGACCTCGCCGGCCGAGCGCAGGTCGGCCAGCGAGCGGGCGAGCAGGTGCGCGGCGCACTCGGTGTCGGTGTCACTGGCGAACTCGACGCCGTCGGCCTCCAGCTCGGCGCGGAGCTTCGCGAAGTTCTCGATGATGCCGTTGTGGATTACGGCCACGCGGCCGTCCGGGGAGAGGTGCGGGTGGGCGTTGCGGTCGGTCGGGCCGCCGTGGGTGGCCCACCGGGTGTGGCCGATGCTGGTGGTGCCGTCGCCGATGCCGATCGGGCTGGCGGCGCAGGACTCCGGGTCGCTGGCGGCACGCTCGGCGAGGACCTTCTCCAGGTTGGCCAGCTTGCCGGCCTTCTTCTCGATCAGTAGCTCGTCGTCGCAGACGACGGCGACGCCCGCCGAGTCGTAGCCGCGGTACTCCAGCCGCCGCAGTCCGTCCAGCACGATGCCGAGCGCCGGGCGCGCACCGGCGTAACCCACGATTCCACACATGGTCCGCAGCCTAACTTAGTTTCGCTCATCGTGCGTGCTCGGAAGCCGGGTAAACGATCACTGAATTTGAGCGAACCGGTGAGCGGATGTCGAGGATCGGACAAACCTCTCACATACTGCGGTGGGGCTGAGGCCCGGGCACCGGTCCGGCGGCCGACGCGTCCGGCCGGGCCCGCACGGGCAACCCGCGCGGGTGCGTGCGAACTGGTCGCCGGGCCGTACATTGAGGGCCCCCGGTCGGGGCGACGCCCCCGGCCCCGCCCGTCCCGCGGTCGTCCGCGCCGTCCCCTGCGAGCTGAGCCGATGTCCGAGACGACCCCCACCCCCGAGCCGGGGCACAGCGAGCCGGGGCACAGCGCCGGCCCGAGCGACCCGACCGCCCCGGAGCCCACCACCTGGATCCCGCCGGACCCGCTCGCCGCTCCGCAGCCCTGGGCGCCGCCCGCCCCCTGGACGCCGACGCCCTGGACCCCGAACCCGTGGGCCTCGCCAGGAGCCGCCGCGCCGGGCGCCGCCGGGACGCCCGCGCCGCCCGGCCCGGGCACGGACCCGACGGCAACGCCGGGCCCGGCCGGCTGGACGACCCCGGGAGCAGGGCCGGGCCCGGCTGGCCCGCCGGTGCACCCGGCCGGCGCACCGGGCGCCCCGCCCTGGCCCGGCGGCGCCTCCGGGCCGGGCTGGCCCCCGGCCGGCTACCCGCCGCCGTACGCGTACCCGGGGCCGGCGCCGCGCCGGTCGGGCGGCAACTGGGTCGTGGCCGTCGTGGTGACGGTGGTCGTCGCCCTGGTGCTCGCCTTCTGCGGCTGCGTCGGCCTGGGCGTGCTCGGCAGCTTCGTGGACGACTCGGCCACCTCCGGGCAGCCGTACGACCCGGAGTTCGACGAGCCCGACGGCGGCCTCGCCGGTGAGCCCACGGACGACGCGGCACCGGTCCCCGCCACCACCCCGTCCGGCGGGCCCGGCCGGTTCAGGGTGGTGTACGAGGTGACCGGCACCGCCGCCGTCGACGTGCAGTTCTACGACGCCAACGCCGACTTCCTCCAGCTCGACGGGGTGCGGTCGCCGTGGCGGCTGGCGTTCACCGCGAACGACCGGGAACGGGTGCAGATCATCGCGTCGCCCACCGGCTCGGGCGAGGCGAGCTGCCGGATCACCATCGACGGGAAGGTCGTCTCGCAGGACTCGGGCGAGTACGGCGCGACCTGCTTCGGCTGGTGACGCCGGCGGCCGGAAGGCGGTGGTCTTGCGGCGTCGACGCCGGGCCGTAGGCTGGCCGGCGTGACGACGACCGATCCGCTGGTGGCCCGGATGCGGCCGTTCGGCACCACGATCTTCGCCGAGATGTCCGCGCTGGCCGTGCGCACCGGCGCGGTCAACCTCGGGCAGGGCTTCCCCGACACCGACGGCCCGCCGGAGATGCTCGCCGCGGCCGCCGAGGCGCTGCGCTCCGGCCACAACCAGTACCCGCCGGGCCCGGGCATCCCGGCGCTGCGCGCGGCCGTCGCGGCCCACCAACGGCGGTTCTGGGGCCTGGAGTACGACCCCGACGGCGAGATCGTGGTGACCGCGGGCGCCACCGAGGCGATCGCGGCGAGCATCCTGGCCCTCTGCGAGCCGGGCGACGAGGTCGTCTGCTTCGAGCCCTACTACGACTCGTACGCGGCCTCGATCGCCCTGGCCGGCGCGGTCCGCCGCCCGGTGACGCTGCGTCCCGCCGCCGACGGCGGCTACGCCTTCGACCCGGCGGAGCTGCGCGCGGCGTTCGGGCCGCGTACCCGGCTGGTGCTGCTGAACACCCCGCACAACCCGACCGGCAAGGTCTTCACCGCCGACGAGCTGGCCCTGGTCGCCGAGCTGTGCCAGGAGCACGACGTCCACGCGGTCACCGACGAGGTCTACGAGCACCTCGTCTTCACCGACGCCGCCGCCCCGCACCTGCCGCTGGCCACGCTTCCCGGCATGCGCGAGCGGACGCTGCGCATCTCCTCGGCGGGCAAGACGTTCTCCTGCACCGGCTGGAAGGTCGGCTGGGTGAGCGGCCCGGCGCCGCTGGTCGCCGCGGTGCTGCGGGTGAAGCAGTTCCTCACCTTCGTCAACGCCGGGCCGCTGCAACCGGCCGTGGCGGTCGCGCTCGGCCTGCCGGACGCCTACTTCGCCGACTTCCGCGCCGGCCTGCAGCGGCAGCGGGACCAGCTCGTCGCCGGCCTCACCGACGCCGGGTTCGGGGTGCTCACCCCGGAGGGGACCTACTTCGTGACCGCCGACGTCACCCCGCTCGGCGGGCGGGACGGGGTGGAGTTCTGCCGGTCGCTGCCGGAGCGCTGCGGCGTGGTGGCGGTGCCGACCCAGGTCTTCTACGACGACGTGGAGGCGGGCCGCCGGCTGGTCCGCTTCGCGTTCTGCAAGCGGCCCGAGGTGCTCACCGAGGCGGTCACCCGGCTGCGCCGGCTCAGGGGGGACGCATGACCGACGCGTACGCCGACCGGATGCGCCGGCTCGCCGCGCAGCGCGACTGCGACACGGTGCTCTCCGGCGTCCGGCCGGCCTCGGTGCGGGAGCAGCTCGCGGCCCTCGGCGCGGCCGTACCGGACGACCTGCTGCCCGACTTCTACGGCGACGGCGGGGCGGTGGAGCGGGTGGAGCGCCGGGTCGCCGAGCTGCTCGGCGTGGAGGCGGCCGCCTTCTTCCCCACCGGCACGATGGCCCAGCAGGTCGCGATGCGCCACGGCGCCGAGCTGACCGGACGGGACGCGGTCGGCCTGCACCCGCTCAGCCACCCGCTGCTGCACGAGCGGGACGCGTACGCGGTGCTCGGCGGGCTGCGGGCGATCCGGACCACGGAGGCGCCGCGCAACCCGACGGCCGAGGAGGTGACCGCGCTCGACGAGCCGATCGGCACGCTCTTCCTGGAGCTGCCGCTGCGCGACGCCGGGTTCGTCCTGCCGACCTGGGACGAGCTGGTCGCGGTGGCCGGCGCGGCCCGGGAGCGGGGCGCCCGGGTGCACCTGGACGGGGCCCGGCTCTGGGAGTCCACCGTCCACCTGGGGCACTCGGCGGCCGAGGTCGCCGCCCTGGCCGACAGCACGTACGTCTCGTTCTACAAGTCCCTGGGCGGCCACTCCGGCGCGGCCCTGGCCGGCGACGCCGAGCTGGTCCGGTACGCCCGCGCCTGGCGGCACCGCTACGGGGGCACCCTGTTCCAGCAGTGGCCGGCCGCCCTCGCCGCGCTCGCCGGCCTGGAGCGGGAACTACCCCGGCTGGCCGGTTACGTGGCGCACGCGAAGGTGGTGGCCGAGTCGCTCGCCACCCTGCCGGGCGCCCGGGTCCACCCGGCACCCCCGCACACCCACCAGTTCCGGCTCTGGCTGCCACATTCGGCGGACGACCTCAACGCGGCCAACCTCGCCCTCGCCGAGGAGGAGAAGGCGTGGTTCGCCGGCGGCTGGCGGGACACCGAGGTGCCCGGGCTGGCGCTGACCGAGGTGACGATCGCCGGTCCCGCGCTGGAGCTGGACCCCGACCAGATCCTCGACCTGGCCGACCGCTTCCTCCGCCGCCTGCCATCCTCCTGAAACCCGCCGGCAGACCCGCCCGATCGCACCGGAAGACAAGCGACCGGGCGAGGGTGACCGGATCGGGTCAGCCGGTGGCCCGGTCCGGTCGGGGCTCCGCTCCCGGTGCGGCGGCCGGCGGGTGGTCGGCGGCGAGTCCGGCGAGCACCGCGCCCCCGTCGGCGAGCAGCGCCGACTCGGCGTCGTCGACGAAGGCCAGGTCGGCCTCGACGTGCCGCCCGGCGGCCGAGAGCAGCAGCCGGACCACCGGGTCGTCGGCCCGACGGCGCAGCCCGTCCAGGTTGCGCAGCTCCCGCATGAGGTGGGCACGCTGGTTGCCGAGGACGGTGCGGACGGTTCCCGCCTCGCCCGACCGCGCCGCGGCGGTGACCTTGAGGAAGAAGTCGTCCCGGAAGCCACCGCTGCGCGGGGTGGGCTCGGCGAGCCAGCGGTCCAGCTCTGCACGCCCGGCCGGGGTGATCTCGTAGACCACCCGGTCGGGCTTGACCGGTTGGGCCTGCCGCTCGGCGACCACCAGTCCGTCCCGGGAGAGCCGGTCGAGGATCTGGTAGAGGTGCCCGATGTTGAGCGGGCCCCACTGCGGGCCGACCGCCCCCTCGAAAGCGCCCTTCAGCTCGTAGCCGTAGCTGCGACCACGGGCGAGCAGGGCCAGGACCGCGTGCTGGATCGCCACCGTCTCCTCCGATCCGGTTCCGGACAGGCATCCGATCTTGCATTGTGACAATGTATCGCGCACAGTGTGGGTCAGCACACGGGGAGGCGCGACATGTTCCACTTCATCTGGGGGCAACTTCGCGGCCGTGCCGGACGGTCGGTGGCGCTGCTGGTCGGCGTGCTGGTGGCCACCACCGGCTTCGTCGTCCTGACCGGCGCCACCACCACCTCCCGGCTGGCGGTCACCGGCACCGTCGAACGGAACACCCGCGCCGCCTACGACATCCTGGTCCGCCCGAAGGGGACGCGCACGCCACTCGAGACCGCCCGCGGCCTGGTCCGGCCCAACTACCTCTCCGACACGTACGGCGGCATCACCACCGACCAGTACGAGCGGGTGAGAACCGTCGCCGGGGTGGACGTGGCGGCGCCCATCGCGATGATCGGTTACTCGACCTCTGCCGTGCCGCTGCGACTGGATCTCACGACGGCGGTCGACCGGTCACTCGACCGGCAGGTGATCCGGATCGACCCCACCTATGTCGCCGAGCGGGGCCTGTCCAGGGCAGCAGGCAAGCCGCGCTACGTGTACGTGACGAAGCACCCGCTCATCCATCCGGTCTTCGACCCGGAGGCCCCGGAGACGTTCCCGTACAGCGACGGCCGGCACTACCCGGTGGACGACGTGTGTGGACCGGCCGCCCGGGAGGTGCAGCCGGACGGCAGCAGCCGGCCGATCTGCGACCCGCAGCGTGGTGCCCTGCTCGGCAACCGCGGCGTGCTCTCCGAGCGGGACAACTGGTGGGTCGTCCCGGTCCGGCTGCTGCCGGACGGCCGCTTCGAGGCGCAGAACGGCGTCCTCGCGGACAATGGCGACGCCGTCACGGCGACCTCCCACCGGCTGACGCTGACCGAGCCGGTCACCGTGCCGTTCCTGCTCGCCGCCGTGGACCCGGAGGCGGAACAGCGCCTCGTCGGCCTGGCGGGCACCGTGACGGACGGCCGCCCTCTGCGGGCCGACGACGCGGTGGGCGAGAAGTTGCTCGGCACCGCCCTCAACCAGTCGGTTCCGGTGCTGGCCACCAGCCGCCCCTATCTCGACAGCGAACTACGGGCCACGCTCACCCGGCTGCCCGCCGCCCGGCCGGCCGGAATGCCGGCCGTTGAGCTGGAGGAGACGCTCGGACGGGGAGCCGGCACGCCGGCCGGTGTGGCCCGGGCGGAGCTGGCGGACGCCTACCGGACCCAGCTCGCGGCAGGGGTCTCCGAGCAGGGCAGGTGTTGTTTCGGGCAGCTGCAGATCATCACCCAGCCCGGTGCGGTGACGTACGACGAGCGACCCGGCGACGAGCTGCACGCCGCCGCGGTGCCGCCGGCCGCGTCGGAGGTCTTCGGGAACGAACGCGACTTCAGCTGGCTGCCCCGTCCCTGGCTCACCGAGGACGTGGGGGCTCGTCCCCTGCGCCGGCTCATCCTGCCCAGCGGCGGGAACATCACCCCGCTCCGGCGGTGGCAGGCGGTCGGCGTGTTCGACCCGGAGAAGCTGGCTGGCTTCAGCGACCTCGGCAAGCTGCCGCTGGAGACGTACGAGCCGCCGGTGGCCGAGGGCGCAGACGAGCGCAGCCGGGCCGCGCTGGGCGACCGGCCGCTGGAGCCGAGCGGCAACCCCGCCGGCTACCTGTCCGCGCCGCCGTTACTGCTGACCAACCTTGCCAGCGTGCCCAAGCTGCTGGAGGGCGGCAGCACCCCGCAGCGCACCGCGCCGATCAGTGCGATCCGGGTCCGGGTCGCCGACGTGCACGGCTACAGCGAGCGGTCCGCCGAGCGGGTGCGGCTGATCGCCGAGCGGATCGCCACCGAGACCGGCCTGGACGTGGACATCACCCTCGGCTCTTCTCCGGCACCGCAGACCGTGGACCTACCGGCCGGCTCGTTCGGTCGCCCCGAGCTGCGGCTGACCGAGAACTGGTCGGCGCTCGGGGTCGCCTCCACCATCACCAAGGCCGTCGACCGCAAGAGCGCCGGGCTCTTGCTGCTGGTGCTGGTGGTCTGCGTGCTCTTCCTCGGCAACGCTGTCTCCGCCGCCGTCCGGGACCGCCGTCCCGAACTGGCGGTGCTCGCCTGCCTCGGCTGGTCGGCCCGGCGGATCGGCGCCCTGATCCTCGGCGAGGTCGCCGCGCTCGGTCTGGCTGCCGGGCTGCTCGCCGTCGGCCTGGCGTTCCCCCTCGGCGCGGCCCTGGACATCGGCGTCGACTGGCGGCGGGCGCTGCTCGCCGTACCTGTCGCTCTGCTGCTGGCGCTGGTCGCGGGCCTGGCGCCGGCGCTGCGGGCCGCGCGCGCCCACCCGGCCGCGGCGCTGCGCCCGCCGGTGGCCACCGCCCGCTGGGTACGCCGGCCGCGCACCCTGCCCGGCCTGGCCGTGGTGAACCTGGTCCGCACCCCCGGACGCACCCTGCTCGGCGCCGGGGCGCTGGCCATCGGGGTCGCCGCGCTGACCCTGGTCGCCGCCGCGGCCTACGCCTTCCGGGGCGCGATCGTGGGCAGCCTGCTCGGGGACACCGTGTCGCTCAGCGTGCGCGGGGCGGACGCCCTCGCGGCGGCGGCCACGGTGCTGCTCGGGGCCGGCGCGGTCGCCGACGTGCTCTACCTGAACATCCGGGACCGCGCCGCCGAACTGGCCACGCTGCGCGCCACCGGCTGGACCGACGCCGCGCTGGCCCGCCTGGTCGCCTACGAGGGCTTCCTGCTCGGCGCGCTGGGCGCGCTGGCCGGCGCCGGCCTCGGGCTCGGCGGGGCGGCCTGGCTGGTCGGGGATCTGCCGGCGGCACTGGTGACGGTGGCCGCCACCGTGGCGCTGGCCGGGGTGCTGGTCACCTGCCTGGCGGCGCTCGTACCGGCCGCGCTGCTGCGCCGCCTTCCCACCGCACGACTGCTGGCAGAGGAGTGACCATGAACGCGACCACGGGTAGCACGGTCCGCACCGCCGGACTGGTCCGGCAGTTCCGCAGCGGCACCGAGCGGCTCACCGCCGTCGACGACGTGTCGCTCGAGGTCGCGGCGGGATCGGTGGTGGCGCTGACCGGTCCGAGCGGCTCCGGCAAGTCCACGCTGCTGCACCTGATCGGCGCCATCGAACAGGCCGACCGGGGCACGGTGACGGTGGACGACGTGGAGGTCACCGCGCTGCGCCGGGCGGCGCTGGCCCGCTACCGCCAGCGGGTCGGCTTCGTCTTCCAGCGCTACCACCTGCTGCCCGCGCTGACCGTGCTGGACAACGTGATCGCACCGGTGCTGCCCCTCAGGGGCCGCGCCGACCACGCGACCCGCGCCCGGGAGCTGTTGGACGCGGTGGGCCTGGCCGGCCGGGAACGCGCACTGCCCGCCCAGCTCTCCGGCGGCCAGCAGCAGCGGGTGGCCATCGCCCGGGCGCTGATGGGTGCGCCCCGCCTGCTGCTGGCCGACGAGCCGACCGGCAACCTCGACTCGACCACCGGCGCGCAGATCCTCGACCTGCTCCTCGACCTGCGCGACCGGCACGGCATGACGATCCTGCTGGCGACCCACGAACGGGCCATCGCCGCCCGCTGCGACCGCCTGATCCGCCTCGGTGACGGCCGGCTGGTCGAGGACCTCGACCTCACCGGGGGCGAGGACCCGGCCGACACCTACGACCGGGTCACGCGGCTGCGTTTGTAGGCGGGTCAGCCCACCGGGCTGGCGCCGCGCACCTGCTCCGCGATGCGCTCGGCGACGGAGCGGGCGGTCGCCTCGGTTTCGGCCTCGACCATGACGCGGACCAGCGGCTCGGTGCCCGACGGGCGGAGCAGCACGCGACCGGTCTCGCCCAGCTCGGCTTCGGCCCGCTCGACCTCGGCGCGGACGGCCGGCGCGGCGGCGCCGACGGTGCGGTCGCCGACCGGGACGTTGATGAGCACCTGGGGCAGCTTGGTCACGACCGAGGCCAGCTCGGCCAGGGACTTGCCCGTGGCGGCCAGCCGCGACATCAGGTGCAGGCCGGTGAGCACGCCGTCGCCGGTGGTCGCGTAGGCCGGCATCACGATGTGCCCGCTCTGCTCGCCGCCCAGCGCCAGGCCGGAGGCGCGCAGCTCCTCCAGCACGTACCGGTCGCCGACCTTGGTCTCGACCAGCCGGATGCCCTGCGCGGACATGGCCAGTCGCAGGCCGAGGTTGCTCATCACGGTGGCGACCAGGGTGTCCTGGGTCAGCTCGCCGGCTTCCCGCATGGCCAGGGCGAGGATCGCCATGACCTGGTCGCCGTCGACCTCCTCGCCGTCGGCGGTGACCGCGACGCAACGGTCGGCGTCGCCGTCGTGGGCGATGCCGAGGTGCGCGCCGTGCTCGACCACAGCGGCGCGCAGGGCGTCGATGTGGTTGGAGCCGCAGTCGTCGTTGATGTTCAGGCCGTCGGGCTCGGCACAGATGGCGATCACCTCGGCGCCGGCCTCCCGGTAGGCCACCGGGGCGACGTCGGCGGCCGCGCCGTTGGCGCAGTCGACCACGACCTTGATCCCGTCGAGCCGGTGCGGCACGGTGCCGACCAGGTGCTGGACGTAGTGGTCGGCGCCGTCGAGCAGGTCGTGCACCCGGCCGACCCCGGCGCCGATCGGGCGCTCCCAGGCGGTGGTGGCGTTCGCCTCGACGGCGGCCTCGATCTGCATTTCGATCTCGTCGGGCAGCTTGTGCCCGCCGGCGGCGAAGAGCTTGATCCCGTTGTCCGGCATCGGGTTGTGCGAGGCGGAGAGCATGACGCCCAGGTCCGCCTTGGCCTCGGCGGTGAGGAACGCCACCGCCGGGGTGGGCAGCACGCCGACCCGGACCACGTTGGCGCCGGCGCTGGTGAGCCCGGCGACCACGGCGGCCTCCAGCATCTCGCCGCTGGCCCGGGTGTCCCGGCCGACCACGGCGAGCGGCGGATGACTCTTGTCGGTCTCGGCCAGCGTGTGGGCGGCGGCCACCGCCACCGCGAGCGCCAACTCCGGGGTGAGATCCGCGTTCGCCCGCCCGCGTACGCCGTCCGTGCCGAACAACCGGCCCATACCCGCCAACCTCCGATGGAACTGCCGATGAGAGGAGAACAGCCGAACGGCCGGGCCACCTCCCCGGGAAGGGAAGGCGGACCCGGCCGTCCGTCAGAAGTACACGGCGCTGCTGGTGATCAGCGCTTCGAGTACTGGGGAGCCTTACGGGCCTTCTTGAGGCCGTACTTCTTGCTCTCCTTGACCCGCGCGTCACGGGTCAGGAAGCCGGCCTTCTTCAGGGCCGGGCGGTCGTCGGGCTCGCTGACGATCAGCGCCCGGGCGATGGCGAGCCGCAGCGCGCCGGCCTGGCCGGTGGTGCCGCCGCCCCGCAGGTTGGCGATCACGTCGAAGGCCTCGGCCTTCTCGGCGGTGACCAGCGGGTCCTTGATGAGCTGCTGGTGCACCTTGCTCGGGAAGTAGGCCTCGAGGTCACGGCCGTTGCAGGTGATCTTGCCGCTGCCCGGGACGATGCGGACCCGGACGATGGCCTCCTTGCGCCGACCCACGGTCTGGATCGGGCGGTCGCCACGAGGCGCGCGCGCGACGGGCGCCGGCGCCTCGGTGGCCTCGGGGGCGACCTCGGTGGCGGTGATGTCGGTCATGCTGCTTCCTTCGCCCGCGCTCACTGCGCGATCTGCTTGATCTCGAACGGCACCGGCTGCTGCGCGCCGTGCGGGTGCTCGGCACCGGCGTAGACCTTCAGCTTCTTGAGAATCTGGCGGCCCAGCTTGTTGTGCGGGAGCATGCCCTTCACGGCCAGCTCGATGGCCCGCTCGGGCCGCTTGGTCAGCAGCTCGTCGTAGCCGACCTGCTTCAGACCACCCGGGTAGCCGGAGTGGCGGTAAGCGATCTTGGTCTGGCGCTTGTTGCCGGTCAGCGCGACCTTGCCCGCGTTCACGATGACGACGAAGTCGCCCGTGTCGACGTGCGGCGCGAAAGTCGGCTTGTGCTTACCACGCAGCAGCGTGGCGGCGTGGGTCGCGAGGCGGCCCAGCACGACATCAGAGGCGTCGATGACGTGCCACTGACGCTCGATCTCACCCGGCTTCGGGCTGTACGTACGCACAGGTCTACCTTGTCTCGTCGTCGGTCTGGGGTCGCGCGCCGAGGTGACCAGGCGCGCACGAACGACCAAGCGTACCTGATGCGGCACGCCTAAGAATGTCGTACAACAGCAGGCAACGATACCCGGCCGCCCGGCGGCAGGTCAAAACGGGGTCTCACCCCGCGTGGCCTGCGCCTTTCCCCATGGCGGAGGTCACACGCCGGAGAGCTTACGCGGTCCCGGCCGCAGGTACACGGCCCAGGTCGCCAGGAAGCAGAGCGCGTACCAGCCGATGAAGGCCAGGTAGGCGGCGTCGGCGGTGCCGGAGGTCAGGAACGACTGCCGGAACGCCACGTTCACCAGCACGCCGCCCGAGGCGCCGACCGCCCCGGCGATGCCGATCAAGGCTCCGGAGAGCCGCCGGGCCCGCCGGTCGGCCGCCTCCCGGTCCCCGGTCAGCTCCGTCTCGGCGGCGGCCCGGGCCCGGAAGATCGCCGGGATCATCTTGTAGGTCGACCCGTTGCCGATCCCGGAGAAGACGAAGAGCGCCAGGAAGCCGGTCAGGTAGAGCGGGAAGGACCGGTCCCGGGCGGCGTAGAGCACCAGCCCGGCGCCGGCGGCCATCGCCACGAAGTTCCAGAAGGTGACCCGGGCCCCGCCGAGCCGGTCGGCGAGCTGGCCGCCGAACGGCCGGATCAGCGAGCCGATCAGCGGCCCGAGGAAGGTCACCCAGGCGGCGTCGACCGGGGTCGGGAACCGGTCGTGGAACTGGAGCTGGAGCACCTGGCCGAAGGCGAAGCCGAAGCCGATGAACGAGCCGAAGGTGCCGATGTAGAGCAGGGACATCACCCAGGTGTGCGGGTCGCGGGCCGCCGCGCGCAGCGCGCCGGGCTCGTTGCGCGCCCCCGGGACGTTGTCCAGCCAGCGCGCCGCGGCCAACGCCGCGAGGACGATCAGCGGCAGGTAGACCGCCGGCACCAGCCGGGGGTACGCGGCTCCCGCGGTGGCCAGCACCGCCAGCCCGACGAGTTGCACGGCCGGCACGCCGAGGTTGCCGCCGCCGGCGTTGAGCCCGAGCGCCCGCCCCTTGAGCCGCTCCGGGAAGAACAGGTTGATGTTCGCCATGGAGGAGGCGAAGTTGCCGCCGCCGACGCCGGTCAGACAGGCCAGCACCATGAGCGTGGCGTACGACACGCCGGGCTCGATCAGCACCGCCATGGGCACCGCCGGCACCAGCAGCAGCAGCGCGCTCACGATGGTCCAGTTCCGCCCGCCGAACCGGGCCACCGCCAGGGTGTACGGCAGCCGCAGCACCGCCCCCAGGGCCGCCGGCACGGCGGTGAGCAGGAACTTCCCGGCCGGGTCGATGCCGTATTCGGGGCCCAGGAAGAGCACCATCACCGACCAGAGGCTCCACACGGAGAAGCCGACGTGCTCGGCGAAGATCGACACGTACAGGTTGCGGCGGGCGACCGGCGCACCGGTCGTGGCCCAGAACTCCGGGTCCTCCGGGCGCCATTCGGTGATCCGTCCCGGGCGCCCGGCGTCGGCCGGGGCCAGGGTGGTGGGGGAAGCGAGCGTGCTCACGGCGACTCCTCCTCGTCGGTGACGAGGGGAACGCTAGGAACGGGCGGTTTCCCGGCCGTGCCCGTCGCGGGTCGGTCCGGAAACGGAGATCGCACGTCCGCCGGCGGGCGGTGGTGAAGCGCCTCAGATCTCCTGGAGGATGCGCAGCGCCCGGCCGACCCGCTGCATGGTCTCGGTGTCGGCCACGTCCACGCACTCGGTGAACCACTTCTTCATGGGGGAGGAGAGCCGGTCGGGCATCACCACGTAGGCGCCCATCGGCACGGCCAGGGGCGAGTCGCGCAGCAGCGACTCCTCGACCACCTCGACCACGATCACGATCGGCACCGCGGTGGAGTTGTAGACGTCGGAGCTGATGACCAGGCCGAGCCGTTCCCGGGCGCCGGAGATGCGCCAGACCTCTCCCCTACGCAGCACGCGGACGCCCGCCGCCGAACAGCGCGTCGTCCACCAGTGCGGCCTCCTGGGCGTCGGCCAGGGCGGCCGACTCCAGGTCCAGGCCGGCGCGGGCGACCGCCTCGGCGTGCGCGGTGAAGACCTCGCGCAGCGCCTTCTCCCGGGCGGCCTGGTCCATCCAGGCGGAGAGGGACAGCCCTTCCCGCTTGGCGAACCGGCGGGCCTCCTCGATCGTCTCGTCGGAGAAGGACAGTGTCACCTTGGCGGTCATGCCGGAAAGATTACCCACCGGTATGACCGTCAGTCATCCCCGCTCGCACCGGTCGCCGAACCGGACACCCGGGCACGCTCAGGCACGACGGCCGCCGAAGACGGCGAACCGCCACTCCTTGAAGAAGCAGTCCACGTCCACCAGGCCCGCCTCGGCGAGCCAGCGGCACTGGTCGGTCACCGGCGCCGGCCGGTCGTGCCGCATCCGTTCCCGGGCCCCGGCGATCTCCGCGGCGTCCGAGCCGAGCTCGGTGATCCGGGCCGTCCAGACCTCGTCGTAGCGCCGGTCCAGGGCGGGCGTCGGGCCGGCCACCTGCTCGGCGTTGACGAAGACGCCGCCCGGCGCCAGCGCCTCGGCCGCCCGCCGGTAGAGCGCCCGCTTGCCGTCGTCGTCCAGGTGGTGGATGGCGAGCGCGGAGACCACCGCGTCGTAGCGGCCGGCGGGCAGCGGGTCGGCCAGGTCGGCGAGCACGGTGCGGTGCGGCACCCCGCGGGCGGCCAGGTGACCGGCGGCCACCGCGAGCATGCCGGGCGCCCCGTCCACCAGGGTCAGCCGGACTCCGGGGACGGCCGCGGCCAACAGCAGGGAGAGCAGGCCGGTGCCCGCGCCCAGGTCCAGCACCTCGGGGGTACGCCCCGCCGCGAGCGCCGCCCGCAGCGGTGGCGCGGCCACCTCGACCGCCGTGCCGTAGAAGGCGTCGAAGCAGGGCACCAGCCGGCGCCGGGCCGCGTCGTAGCTCCCCGCCACCGCGTCGAACGCGTCCGCCACACTCATCGCGCCTCCCAAAATCCGGGATATTCGTCCCACATTCTAAGTCCTGCCGACCGTCCCGTCACTCCCGTGCGGTGTGAGGTGCTCTTGACAGGACCGAAACAGAAGGGACCCGGACCGGAAACCGCCCCCCGGCACGCTTTCCCGACATGACAGACGGTGCACGCCTGGCGACTCCACCGGGGGTACGACCCCGGGAGGCGGCCACGCACTGCCCGTACTGCGCGCTCCAGTGCGGCATGGTGCTGCGCGAGGCCGGGGAGCGGATCGAGGTGACGCCCCGGGACTTCCCCACCAACCGCGGCGGCCTCTGCCAGAAGGGCTGGACCTCCGCCGAGCTGCTCGACCACCCCGACCGGCTGACCACCCCGCTGCTGCGCGACCGGCCCGGCGGCGAGCTGCGCCCGGCGAGCTGGGACGAGGCGCTCGACCGGGTGGCCGCCGGGCTGCGGGCGGTCCAGGAGCGGCACGGGCGGGACGCCGTCGCGGTCTTCGGCGGCGGCGGGCTGACCAACGAGAAGGCGTACGCGCTCGGCAAGTTCGCCCGGGTGGCGCTGCGCACCCGGCACATCGACTACAACGGACGCTGGTGCATGTCCTCGGCCGCGGCGGCCGGGCTGCGCGCCTTCGGCGTCGACCGGGGCCTCCCCTTCCCCCTCGCCGACCTCGGCCGGGCGGACACCCTGCTGCTGGTCGGCGCGAACCCGGCCGAGACCATGCCGCCGCTGATGCGCCACCTCGCCGACCAGCGCGAGCGGGGCGGCCGGCTGATCGTGGTCGACCCCCGGCTCACCGCCACAGCCCGCCAGGCGGACCTGCACCTGCAACCGCTGCCCGGCACCGACCTGGCGGTGGCCAACGCGCTGCTGCACATCGCGCTCACCGAGGGCTGGCTCGACCGGGCGTACGTGGCCGACCGGACCACCGGCTTCGACGAGGTCCGGCGGACCGTGGCCGGCTGCTGGCCGGCCGAGGTGGAACGCCTCTCCGGGGTGCCGGTGGCCGACCTGGAGGCGGCCGCCCGGGCGCTGGCCACCGTGGACCGCGCGGTCATCCTCACCGCCCGGGGCGCGGAGCAGCACGCCAAGGGCGTGGACACGGTCACCGCGTTCATCAACCTGGCGCTCGCCCTGGGCCTGCCCGGCCGGCCCGGCTCCGGCTACGGCTGCCTCACCGGGCAGGGCAACGGGCAGGGCGGCCGGGAGCACGGGCAGAAGGCCGACCAGCTCCCCGGCTACCGGCGGATCGACGACCCGGCCGCCCGGGAGCACGTGGCCGCGGTCTGGGGCGTCGACCCCGCGGCGCTGCCCGGACCGGGCGTGCCGGCCTACCAGCTCCTCGACTCGCTCGGCACCGCGCAGGGCCCCCGGGCGCTGCTGGTCTTCGGCTCCAACCCCGTGGTGTCCGCGCCCCGCGCGGCCCGGGTCGAGTCCCGGCTGCGCGACCTGGACCTGCTCGTGGTGGCCGACTTCCTGCGATCCGAGACCGCCGACCTGGCCGACGTGGTGCTGCCCGTCGCGCAGTGGGCCGAGGAGGACGGCACGATGACCAACCTGGAGGGTCGGGTGCTGCGCCGCCGCGCGCTGCGCGAGCCGCCGGCCGGGGTCCGCTCCGACCTGGCCGTCCTCGCCGGGCTGGCCGCCCGCCTCGACGCGCCCGGCGCGTTCCCCACCGACCCGGCGGCGGTCTTCGCCGAGCTGCGCCGTGCCTCGGCCGGCGGGCCCGCCGACTACGCCGGCGTCAGCTGGGACCGGATCGACGCCGACACCGGCGTCTTCTGGCCCTGCCCGGACGAGGACGGCCCGGACACCCCGCGGCTCTTCGCCGACCGGTTCCCCACCCCGGACGGCCGGGCCCGGTTCCGCGCGGTGACCCACCGGCCGGCCGCCGAGCCGGTCTGCGCCGACTACCCGCTGCACTTCACCACCGGTCGGGTGCTCGCCCACTACCAGTCCGGCGCGCAGACCCGGCGGGTCGCGGCGCTGCGCCGGGCCGCCCCCGGCGGCTTCGTCGAGCTGCACCCCGACCTGGCCGGTCGGCTCGGCGTGGCCGAGGGCGACGACGTCCGGGTGGTCTCCCGCCGCGGCGAGCTGCGCGCGCCGGCCCGGCTCAGCCCAACGATCCGGCCGGACACCGTCTTCGCGCCGTTCCACTGGCCGGGCGCGGCGCGCGCCAACTCGGTCACCAACGACGCCGTCGACCCGGTCTCCGGGATGCCCGAGTTCAAGATCTGCGCCGTCCGGGTGGAGAAGGCATGACCGAGCGCATCGTGATCGTGGGATACGGCATGGCGGGCGCCCGCCTCGCGGCCGAACTGCACGCCCGCGGCGGGGACCGGAAGGTGACCGTGCTCGGGGCGGAGCCGCACCGGGCGTACAACCGGATCATGCTCTCCACCCTGCTCGCCGGGAAGATCGGCGAGCCGGACGTGGAGCTGGCCGAGGTCGCCGGGCAGGGCGCGGACGTGCGCACCGGCGCCGCGGTCACCGCCGTCGACCGGGCCGCCCGCGAGGTACGCACCGCCGACGGCGACCGGCACGGCTACGACCACCTGGTCCTGGCCACCGGCAGCCGGGCCCTGGTGCCGCCGCTGCCCGGGCTCGACCCGCTCCCCGAGCGGGTGGTCCCGTTCCGCACCCTGGACGACTGCCGGCGGATCCTCGCCGCCGCCCGGGGCGCCCGCCGCGCGCTGGTGCTCGGCGGCGGGCTGCTCGGGCTGGAGGCGGCCCGCGGGCTCGCCGCCCGGGGCCTGGAGGTGACCGTGATCCACCCGGTCGGGCACCTGATGGAACGGCAGCTCGACGAGCCGGCCGGCGCGGTCCTCGCCGGCACCCTCGCCGGGCTCGGGGTGCGCACCCGGCTGGGCGTCACGGCGACCGGGGTGGCCGCCGACGCCGACGGAGTCCGCCTCGACCTCGGCGACGGCGACTCGCTCGCGGCCGACCTGCTGGTCCTCTCCTGCGGCGTACGCCCGGACACCGCGCTGGCCGCCGCCGCCGGGCTGACCGTGGACCGGGGCGTGGTGGTGGACGACCGGATGCGCACCAGCGACCGGCGGATCTCGGCCATCGGCGACTGCGCCCAGCACGACGGGACGCTGACCGGCCTGGTCGCCCCGGCCTGGGCGCAGGCCCGGGTGGTGGCCGAGGTGCTGATCGGCGACGATCCGCTGGTCCGTTACCGGCCGCGGCCGGTGGTGACCCGGCTCAAGGCGGCCGGCATCGACCTGGCCGCGATGGGCGACGCCGCCGGCACGCCCGACGGGGGCGGGCCGGTCGAGGAGCTGACCTTCGCCGACCCGGCCCGGGGCACGTACGCCCGGCTGCGGATCCGCGACGAGCGGCTCACCGGGGCCATCCTCCTCGGCGACAACCCGGCGGTCGGCACCGTGGTGCAGCTCTTCGACCGGGGCGCGCCGGTGCCGGCGGACCGGCGGTCGCTGCTGCTCGGGCGGGCGTTCGGCGCGGCCCCGGCCACCCCCGCCGCGTCCCCGGCGCTGATGCCGGACGCGGCCACGGTGTGCCAGTGCAACGACGTGAGCAAGGGCGCCCTGGTGGCGTGCTGGCGGGCCGGCGCCCGCACCGTCGCGGAGCTGTCCGCGGCGACCCGGGCGGCCACCGGTTGCGGCGGCTGCCGGGACGCGGTGGCCGGGATCGCCGGGTGGCTCGCCGAGGTGGATCCGGTGGCGGGACGCCAGGAACCGAGTGCAGGGACAAACCGCGACGCGGTGGAGGTGGCGCGATGAGCGGCAGGCTGGTGGTCGTTGGGAACGGCATGGTCGGGCAGCGCTTCGTCGAGGCGTTGCGGGCCCGGGACGGGGACCGGCGCTGGCAGGTCACGGTGCTCGGCGAGGAGCGGCGGCCGGCGTACGACCGGGTGCGGCTCTCGGCCTACTTCGACGGGGTGAGCGCCGAGGAGCTGAACCTGCACACCCCCGACGACGGGGTGGAGCTGCGGCTGGGCGAGCCGGCGCTGGCGCTCGACCGGGCGCGGCAGGTGGTGCGGACCGCGGCCGGCGAGCACCCGTACGACGCGCTGGTGCTGGCCACCGGCTCGTCCGCGTTCGTGCCCCCGGTCGACGGCACCGATCTGCCGGGGGTCTTCGTCTACCGGACGCTGGACGACCTGGCCGCGATCCGGGCGCACGCCGAGGGCCGGCGCACCGGGGCGGTGATCGGTGGTGGGCTGCTCGGCCTGGAGGCGGCGAACGCGCTGCGCCTGCTGGGCCTCGACACCAGCGTGGTCGAGTTCGCGCCTCGGCTGATGCCGGTGCAGGTGGACGAGGCGGGCGGGGCCATGCTCCGCCGCTACGTCGAGGAACTGGGCGTCACCACGTACCTCGGGGTGGCCACCAGCGCGCTGCGCCCCGGCCCGGACGGGACGGTCGGCGCGCTGGAGCTCTCCGACGGGCGCACGGTCGGCGCGGACCTGGTCGTGGTGGCCGCCGGCATCCGGCCGCGGGACGAGCTGGCCCGGGCGGCCGGGCTGCCGATCGGGCCGCGCGGCGGGGTGCTGGTCGACGCAGGCTGCCGGACGGCGGACGAGCGGATCTGGGCGGTCGGCGAGTGCGCCGCGGTGGACGGCACCTGCCACGGCCTGGTCGCCCCCGGCTACGCGACCGCCGAGGTGGTCGCCGACCGGCTGCTCGGCGGGGCGGCCACCTTCCCCGGCGCGGACACCGCCACCAAGCTCAAGCTGCTCGGCGTGGACGTGGCCTCGTTCGGCGACGCGCACGGCGTCACCCCGGGCTGCCTCGACGTCACCTTCACCGACCCGGCCACCCGGGCGTACGCGAAGCTGGTCCTCTCCGACGACGCGAAGACGCTGCTCGGCGGCGTGCTGGTGGGCGACGCGAGCGCGTACCCGACGCTGCGGGCGAGTGTCGGCGGGCCGCTGCCCGCTCCCCCGCTGGCACTGCTGGCCCCGGCGGGCGGTGCGGGCGCCGGGGCCGGCGCGCTGCCGGCCGCCGCGCAGGTCTGCTCCTGCAACGCGGTGACCCGGGCCGACCTGGACGCGGCGATCGCCGGCGGGGCGACCGACGTGCCGACGCTGAAGGCGTGCACCCGGGCCGGCACGAGCTGCGGCTCCTGCGTGCCGATGCTCAAGCAGCTCCTCGACGCGGCCGGGGTGCAGCAGTCCCGCGCGCTCTGCGAGCACTTCGACGCCGGCCGGCAGGAGCTGTTCGACATCGTCCGGGTCCGGGGCATCCGCACCTTCTCCCAGCTCATCGCCGAGCACGGGCGCGGGCGTGGCTGTGACATCTGCAAGCCGGTGGTGGCCTCGATCCTCGCCTCGCTCGGCACCGGGCACGTGCTCGACGGCGAGCAGGCGTCCCTCCAGGACACCAACGACCACTTCCTGGCCAACCTGCAACGCGACGGCAGCTACTCGGTGGTGCCCCGGATCCCCGGCGGCGAGATCACCCCGGAGAAGCTGATCGTGATCGGCGAGGTGGCCCGGGACTTCCGGCTCTACACGAAGATCACCGGCGGGCAGCGGATCGACCTGTTCGGTGCGCGGGTCGAACAGCTCCCGCAGATCTGGCGCCGGCTGGTGGACGCCGGCTTCGAGTCCGGCCACGCGTACGGCAAGGCGCTGCGCACGGTGAAGTCCTGCGTCGGCGAGACCTGGTGCCGGTACGGGGTGCAGGACTCGGTCGGGCTGGCCGTCGCGCTGGAGCTGCGCTACCGGGGCCTGCGCGCCCCGCACAAGCTCAAGTCGGCGGTCTCCGGCTGCGCCCGGGAGTGCGCCGAGGCGCGGAGCAAGGACTTCGGCATCATCGCCACCGAGACCGGCTGGAACCTCTACGTCGGCGGCAACGGCGGCTTCCGGCCGCGCCACGCCGACCTGTTCGCCACCGACCTGTCGACAGACGCGCTGATTCAACTGATCGACAGATTCCTGATCTATTACATCCGCACCGCCGACCGGTTGCAGCGCACCGCCGCCTGGATCGAGGCCATGGACGGCGGCCTCGACCACCTCCGGTCGGTGCTCGTGGACGACTCGCTCGGGCTCTGCGCCGAACTCGACGCGGCCATGGCCCGGCACGTCGCCGGGTACTCCGACGAGTGGCGGGACGTGCTGGAGGACCCGGAGCGGCTGCGCCGCTTCACCTCCTTCGTCAACGCCCCCGACGTGCCCGACCCGTCCATCACCTTCGCCGTCGAACGCGGTCAGCCGGTGCCCGCCCGCGGCGCCCCACCGGGCGCCGACGGTCGCCGCCAGCCGGTCGCGCTGGGCGTGCCGGAGGTACGGCGATGAGCGCCCCGACGATGCTGGCCTGGACGGCGGTCTGCCCGCTGGACCGGCTGGACCCGGACCGCGGCGTGGCCGCCCTGGTCGACGGGGTGCAGGTGGCCCTCTTCCGCACCGGCGGCGAGCTGTACGCGGTCGACAACCTCGACCCGGTCGGCGGCGCGCAGGTGATGTCCCGGGGGATCGTGGGCAGCCGTGGCGGCCTGCCGACGCTCGCCTCCCCGCTGCACAAGCAGGTCTACGACCTGACCACCGGGCGGTGCCTCGACCTCCCGGGCGTGGCGCTGCGGCGGCACGAGGCGCGCTGCCGGAACGGGCTGGTCGAGGTGCGGTTGCGACAGGAGGAGTGATGCGGGAGGAACTGGCCGGCTTCACCATCGGGGTCACCGCGGACCGGCGGCGCGACGAGCTGGCCGCGCTGCTCCAGCGCCGGGGCGCGCGGGTGGTGCTCGCCCCGGCGCTGCGGATCGTGCCGCTGGCCGACGACACCGACCTGCGCGAGGCCACCCGGACCTGCCTGGAGCGCCCGCCGGACGTGCTGATGGCCAACACCGGCATCGGGATGCGCGGCTGGCTGGAGGCGGCCGAGGGCTGGGGGCTGGCCGAGCCGCTGCGCGGCGTGCTGGCCCGGTCGTACGTGGTGGCCCGCGGTCCCAAGGCGACCGGGGCGATCCGGGCGGCCGGGCTGCGCGAGCACTGGTCCCCCGCCTCGGAGAGCTGCGACGAGGTGGTCGAGCACCTGGTCCGGCGCGGGGTGGCCGGCCAGGTCATCGCGCTGCAACTGCACGGCGAGCGGCAGCCGGAGTGCACCGAGGCGCTGGAGTCGGCCGGGGCCACGGTGATCGAGGTGCCGGTCTACCGCTGGGCGCCGCCGACCGACCCGGCGCCGCTGCACCGGCTGATCGACCTGGTCGCCGGGCGGCTGGTCGACGCGGTCACGTTCACCTCCGCCCCGGCGGCCGAGGCGCTGCTGCGGGCGGCCGGGGACCGGACCGAGACGGTGCTGGCGGCCCTGCGCGGGGACGTGCTGGCGAGCTGCGTGGGGGCGGTCACCGCCGAGCCCCTGGTGCGGCGGGGGGTGCCGGTGAGCGCCCCGAACCGGGCCCGGCTCGGCGCCCTGGTCCGGACGATCGTCGACGAGCTGCCCCGCCGGACGGTGACCGTGAAGGCGGGCGGGCACCTGCTGACCCTGCGCGGCCACGCCGCGGTGGTGGACGGTGAGCTACGCCCGCTCGCGCCGGCCCCGATGGCGGTGCTGCGGGCGCTCGCGGCCGCGCCGGGAAAGGTGCTGTCCCGTACCGCCCTGCTGCGTACCCTGCCCCGGGGCGCGGACGAGCACGCGGTGGAGATGGCGGTCGCCCGCCTCCGGGTCGGGCTCGACGCCCCCCGCGTGGTGCAGACCGTGGTCAAGCGCGGCTACCGGCTGCGGGTCGACTGACCCGCCGCCGGGCGGCGGATCAGCCGACCGGGGCCGCGAAGCCGTGCTCGGCCTGGAGCCGGAGCATGGCGTGCTCGACCACGGTCACCAGCACCTGCTTGACCGACTCGCGCCGCCGCGCGTCGCACATCACCAGCGGCACGTCCGGCGGGATCGCCAGCGCCTCGCGGACCTCGTCCACCTCGTAGTGCGGTGCGCCGTCGAACCGGTTCAGCGCCACCACGTACGGCAGGTTGCGGTTCTCGAAGTAGTCCAGCGGCGCGAAGGCGTCGGTGATCCGGCGGGTGTCCACCAGCACGGCCGCGCCCACCGCTCCCCGGATGATCTCGTCCCACATGAACCAGAAGCGGGTCTGGCCCGGCGTGCCGAAGAGGTAGAGGATCAGGTCCTCGGCCATGGTGATCCGGCCGAAGTCCATGGCGACCGTGGTGGTCTCCTTGCCGGGCACCTTCGACGGGTCGTCGATGCCGACGCCGGCCGCGGTCATCAGCGCCTCGGTGGTCAGCGGCTGGATCTCGGAGATCGCGCCCACCAGGGTGGTCTTGCCCACCCCGAAGCCGCCCGCGATGACGATCTTCGCGGAGATGATCTCCCGGCTGCGGTTCGCCCCGGCGGGGTCATAGTTCGCGAAGTCCACTTAGCACCCTTCCAAGCAGGTTCATCCGCGCCGCGAAGCCCGTCGCGGGAGCGGCAGTGTGTAGCGTCAGCAGGCCCTCGGCCACCATGTCGGCGACCAGCACCCGGGTGACGCCCAGCGGCATCCGGGTGTAAGCGGCGATCTCCGCCAGCGACTGTGCCCGGCCCTCGCAGACCGAGGCGATGCGGTACTTGTCGTGCCCGGCGAACCGCGCCTCGGCCGACTGGGTGGGCGTGCACGACAGCACCGCCTCGAGCGCGATGTTCTGCAACGGCTCGGTGCGGCCACGGGTGACCGCGTACGGTCGCACCAGCGCGCCACGCGGATCTCGTCGTGGTTCCATCTCGCGATCACCTCCCCTCGTACGGAGCCGGACGGGCTCCGGGTCACCAGGTCACCGGACGGCCGGTCAGGGCCGGACGGCGTCCCTCGGCAGCGGCACCAGTGCCTGGCCGACCCGTTCCACCAGCAGCGCCATCTCGTAGCCCACCTGGCCGACGTCGCAGCTCCGCGCGGCCAGCACGGCCATCGACGAGCCGTCGCTGATGGACATGAGGAAGAGGTACCCGCTGTCCATCTCGATGACGGTCTGGAGCACTCCGCCGGCGCTGAACATCCGCGCGGCGCCCTCGGTCAGGCTCACCACGCCGGAGGTGATCGCGGCGAGCTGGTCGGCCCGATCCCCCGGCAGGTCGCGGGAGGAGGCGAGCAGCAGCCCGTCCGCGGACACCGCCACCACGTGGGCGATGCCCGCCACGCTGTCGGCGAAGTTGGTGAGCAGCCAACCCATGTCCTGCATGGCCGCTGGCCTGTTCATCGGTTCGTCTCCTTGGTCGAGGTGCTGTTCAGGTCCGCGCCGGCCGTCCGACCCCGCTGCACACCGCGGTGGTAGGCCGACAGCAGGCCGCGTACTTCGTCCGGGGTGCGCCGGGCGCTGGCCCGGCTGCCCTTCGGCTCGATGCCGCCGGGCACGAGCTGGGCCTGCGGCACTCGCTTGGGCAGGCCGGAACGGGTGGTGCCGCCGTTGGTGGGTTCCGCGGCCCGGCTGGCCCGCGTCCACCCCTCGTCGGCCGCCGTCCGCCAGGCCTCCGAGTCGATCGCCGGCGGCGTTGGCGCCGGCGGGGGTACGGCCGCAGCGGGCGGCGGAACCGCCGGCGGGGTGTACGGCGGCGGTGTGGCCAGCCCTGCCGCCTGGGCGCCCGGGGTACGGGTCGGCAGCGGCGGCAGCGGCGACGCGCCGCCGTTCTGCGCGGTCGGGGCGGGCTGCGCGGTCGCGGCGGGCGGTGCCGGCTCCTCGTCGAACCGGGGGCGGGTGAAGATGGTCGTCTCGTCCTCGCCGTGCGAGCGGAACCAGACGGCCTCCATCTCCCGGAAGATCGGTGCCTCGGCCCGCCGGTCCGGCCGGGCCGCCACGGGGGCCGCCGGGGCGGGCTCGGCTGCCGGGGCCGCGGCGGCCGGCTGGTAGGCCGGCGGCGCCAGCGCCGGGGCGCTGGTCGCCGCCGCCTCCCCGCCCAGCGTCCGCTGGGGCAGCGGATCGACCGCGGGGTGCGCGGTGGTCGGCCCGCCCACCGTCCAGCCGGCGCCGGAGACCGGGGCCGGGGTGGCGGGCGCGGGCGACGCGGAGGGGCCCGGGACGGCCGGCGGCACGGTGGGCAGCGCGCCGGTTCCGCCGAACTGTACGGCCGGGGCGGTGTCCCGCGCCTCGGCGGGGGCCTGCCAGCGGGCGGGCGGCGGGGTGGCCGTGCTGCGCCACTGGTCGGCCAGGGTGGCCGTGCCGGCCCGGCCCGCACCGGCCAGCGCGTCGGCGGCGCCGACCTGGCTGAGCGGGGACTGCTCGACGGCCAGCGGCTGGCGCGGACGGGTCAGTGGGGCCTGGCCCCGGTTCGCCGGCAGCACCACGGTGGCGTTCGGCAGCGTGACCTGGGCGACGGTGCCACCCTCCACGTTGCGGCGCAGCTCGACCCGGATCCCGTAGCGGGAGGCGAGCCGGCTGACCACGGCCAGCCCCATCAGCCGGAACGCGGCCACGTCGACCGTGGGCGGGGCGGCCAGCCGGCGGTTGAGCGAGTCGAGCTGTTCGTCGCTGAGGCCGAGGCCACGGTCCTCGACCTGGATCAGCACGTAGTCGCGGATCCGGCGGCCGTCGGCGACCACGATGGTGTTCGGCGGCGAGAACCGGGTGGCGTTGTCGAGCAGCTCGGCGACCAGGCGGACCACGTCGTTGACCGCGTGCGCGGCGACCGAGATGTCGGTGTCGACGGTGCCGAACTCGATCCGGTTGTAGAGCTCCACCTCGGACTGGGCGGCGCGCAGCACGTCGACCAGGAGCGCGTCGTCGCGGCGCGGCACGGCGGAGTCGGCCCCGGCCAGCACCAGCAGGTTCTCGTCGTTGCGGCGCATCCGGGTGGCCAGGTGGTCCAGCTCGAAGAGCTGGGCGAGCCGCTTCGGGTCCTCCTCGCCGCGCTCGATCGCGTCCAGCTCGCCGATCATCCGGTCGACCAGGCTCTGCGAGCGGCGGGCCAGGTTGAGGAACATCGCCGAGACGCTGGTCCGCAGCGCGGCCTGCTCGGCCGCCACCCGGACCGCCTCCCGGTGGACCACGTTGAAGGCCGCCGCCACCTGGCCGACCTCGTCGCGGTTGGTCAGCTTGATCGGGTCCCGGACCTGCTGGACGATCTCGTCCACGCCGCCCTCGCCGATGGCGTTGACGTTCTGCAGCCGGCTCACCGCGTCGGGCAGGTCGTGGTTCGCCACCGCCAGCGCGCCCTCGCGCAGCCGGCGCAGCGAGTCGTTGAGCGAGCGGGCCAGCACCACGGCCAGCGTCACGGCGATGGCCAGGGTGAGCAGCACCAGCAGGCTCTCCATGAAGGCCTGCCGGATGACGTCGGTGCGCACCGCGTCGACGTCGGCCAGCAGCTGGTCCTGGAGCTGGATCTCGGCCCACCGCATCAGGTCGCCGACCGCGGCGACGGCCGCGGCGGCCTCGTCGCGGGTGACCAGCGGGACCTGCCCGACCGAGCGGGAGATGTCGGTGGCGACCCGGTCGGCGAGCTGGACGGCGTCACCGGAGACGGTGCGGTCCACCAGGGCCCGCTGGGCCGGCTCGGCGGCCCGGGAGAAGGAGAGCAGGGCCTCCTGCTGGCCGGTCAGGGTGGCCACGAAGGAGGCGAACTGCTCCTCGTCGATCCGGCTGGTGGAGAGAGTGGAGAGCGCGGTGTAGGCGACCGCCTCCTCCTCGGCGACCTCGGCCTTGGCGTGGGCGAAGGCGGCCACCGCGCGGCGGGCGTCGGCGAGGCCCTCGGCGCCGGGCTGCTGGGCCAGCGTGTCGCCGTAGGCGACGAGGTCGTCGAGGATGATGCCGTAGCGCAGGCTCGCCTCGGAGACCGCCATCTGCTGCCGGTCGAGCACCTCCTGGCGGGTGCCGTTCAGCGTGGCCAGGTGGTCCTCGATCACCTTGAGCCGGTCGCGCACCGAGGTCGGCACGTCGCCGAGCTTCCCCCGCTCGTCCCGGTACGCCGCGATCCGCTCGTCGGTGCGGCGGACCCGCAGGTTGTAGTCGTCCGGCTTCCGGTTCGGCGCGACCAGGAAGGCGGCGGCGGCCATCCGCTCCTTGTGCAGGTCCTGGGTGAGCGCGGAGACGTCGATCGACAGCGCGGTCAGCGACCGGATCCGGTTGGCCTCGTAGGCGCCCTCGCCGACCGAAACGAGTCGAATAGTTGCCAGTGCGATAACAGCCGCCACCGGAACGACGAGGATGAGGGCGAGCTTGGAGCGGATCCGCGCGTCACGCAGCCGAGGCAGGCGCCGTCGCCGATTCCGCTGGTCGGCGTCGCGGCTCTCGGGCAGGGTCGTAGGTCCGGTGCTCACGACATCGCCTCCGTCGTTTCTTCCACGCTTGACCCGCCGACCCGTGCCTGGTGCAGCGGCCAGCGCCACGCGCGGCACGGCCGCGATTTCATCAGACGAGATCCTGTTTGGGAAGCGGCAGTGAGGCAGGAAACGGTCGTGGGTGACGCAACCCGTGATCCGATCACCTAATACCTTCTTTTCTCCAGCCCCCTGAACAGGGCATGTGACTCCAGAGTGGTCAGTCGCATCTGTGCAGTAATTGTCGGTTAACGTTCTGTGTCCCCAGCATGTGGGACGAGCGTCCCGAAACCGCGGCCGGCATCCGCGCTTGACCGCAGGGCCCGGCATTGGCAAGGTTTTGCAGGCTTCGCGCACACCGTACGGCACACCAATCCCGATCCTCCACTGAGGACGGACGAGCGGCGGTGATCGGGCGCTGGCCCGCGCCGCACCTGGAGGACTGAGTTGAGCCCCATCCGCTCCGCGAGCATCGCGGTGCTCGCATCGGCCGTGCTGGCCACCACGCTCACCGGCTGCGAGATCGGCGGGGAGCCGCAGGACACCAGCCCGATCGTGATCGCCGCGGACCTCGAACTTTCCGGCGCCTCCGCGCCGATCGGCAAGGTGTATCAACGGGCCCTGGAACTGAAGGTCGAGCAGTTGAACTCCTCCGGCGCGCTGGGTGGCCGGAAGATCGACCTCAAGGTGAAGGACAACCGTTCCGACGCTGCCGAATCGTTGCGGAACATCAACGATTTCAGCAGTGACTCGCGGGTCAGCGCCATCATCATGGGCGGCTGCAACGAATGTGCGGTCGGTGCCGTCCGCACGATCGGCCAGAAGCGTATTCCCACCGTCGCACTCGCCTCCTCCGGCGAGATCACCGAACCGGTCGCCGAGCGCCGCTATGTCTTCAAGCTGGCCCCGAATGCGGCCGACAGCGCCGCCGCCCTCACCACCGAGTTGACCCGCCGCAACATCCGCAAGGTGGCGGTGCTGCACAGCGCCGACAAGTACGGCGAGGAAGGGCTGGCCGCGCTGAACGGCGAGTTCGCCAAGGCCGGCGTCAAGCTGGCCCGCGCCGAGTCGGTGCGGACCACCGACACGGAGGTCAGCAGCCAGATCGGCAGCCTGGTCGCCAAGAAGCCCGAGGCGCTGCTCGTCTGGACCCCGCCGGAGCAGGCGTCGCTGGCCGCCACCACCGCCCGGCAGAGCCAGTACACCGGCCCGCTCTTCTTCGACTCCTCGGCGGCCGGCGACCTCTTCCTGGGCGCCTCGTCCCGGTCCACCGAGAAGGCCACGCTGATCTTCACCCAGACCATGGTGATCGACGACGTCATCGCCACCACCCCGGCCAAGGCCGCCCGGCGGCAGTGGTTCCAGGAGTACACCGCGCGGTTCGGCGGCTACAACGGCTACTCCTCGTTCGCCGCCGACGCCGTCCAGCTCATCGCCGACGCCGAACTGCGGGCCGGCGGCGGACCGGGCGAGGTGGACCGGAGCGCCCTGCGCGACGTCCTGGAGACCTCGCAGCTCGACGGCCTCTCCGGGCCGATCCGGATGACCCCGGACAACCACTCCGGCCTGATGCCGCAGGCGTTGACGACGCTCGTGGCGCGGGGTGGTCGTTGGCGTCTGGCCGGCTGATCTTCCTCGCGCTGGGGGGTGTGGCCCCGGCACAACCGGCTCCGGGCGGTCAGGCTTGATCCCTCCGCCGGTTGCGCCGGGGCCACACCTTCTGTGGTCGGCCGCCGTCGATCGTCGCTGGGTTCAGCTTGCGTGCGCTCGGTCGACGTCGGGTTCTCAGGTTCCGGGTCAGCGGGCCGAGGTGGTGGCGCGGACCCAGGGCAGGGCCAGGCGCTCGACGAGGCTGAGGGCCGAGTAGAGCAGGATGCTCATCACCGCCACCAGCACGATCGCCGCCCACGCCGTCGCGGTGTCGCCGACGCCGTTGTACTGGAGGATCTGGTAGCCCAGCCCCGGCCGGTCCGAGTAGAACTCCCCGATCACCGCGCCGATCGCGGCCAGCGGCATGGCCACCTTCAGCCCCACGAAGATCTGCGGCAGGGCGGCCGGGAAGCGCACCTTCCGGAACGCCTGCCACCAGGACGCGTTCAGCGAGCGGCCCAGCTCGGCCAGGTCGGCCGGAGTGGTGGTCAGCCCGGTCGCCGTGGAGAGCACGATCGGGAAGAAGCAGAGCAGGAACACCATGGTCAGGATGGGCTTCTGCCCCCAGCCCACCGCGACCACGAGCAGCGGCCCGAAGGCGATCTTCGGCACCGCGTTGACCGCCACCAGCAGCGGGGCGAACATCCGCTCCACCCGGCTGGACGCGGCCAGCGCCATCCCGATGAGCACCCCGGCGAGCGACGAGAGCAGGAAGCCGAGCAGGGTCATCCAGGTGGTGATGCCCAGCGCCGGCAGCAGCACGTCGGTGGTGTCGACCAGCGAGCGCCACACCGCCTGCGGCGGCGGCAGCGCGGCCGGGTGGACCAGGTGCAGGCCCGAGGTGACCAGCCACCAGGCGGCCACCGCGATGACCAGCCCGAGCGCCGGCAGCCCCACCGCCGCCGGGCGTACGGCGAGCCGGCGCGGGGCGGGCGCGGGCTCCGTCAACTCCTCCGCCGCCCCGGCCCGGGTTCCGGTCAACTGCGTCACGGTGTCCTCCTCTCTCGGCCGGCCCGACGACCGGCACGCGAAAGGGGTGCGCCCACCGGGTCTCCCGGCGGCCGCACCCCCGTTGCCCGAGCCGACCGGTCAGGCCTTCGGCGCGAGGTTGAAGTCAATGATCTGGTCGGGGGTGAGGTTCTGCTTGAGCGCGCCCGCGCCCTGGAGCAGCGCGATGCTCTTGGCGACCCGGCCGCTGTCCAGGGTGCCGATCGCGGTTCCGGAGTTGCTGGAGCGGACGTACGCGGCCATGAGCTGGAGCTCGGCGGCGGACGCGGCCGGGTTGGCGGCCGGCACGTTCTTCTTCAGGATCTCGCCCGCCTCGTCCGGGTGGGCCAGCGAGTATTCCAGGCCCTTGAGCAGCGCGGTGGTGAAGCGCTTCACCATCTCCGGCTTCTCCTTGGCGATCTTGCTGGAGGTGATCAGCACGTTGCCGTAGAGGTCCTGCATCACGTTGCTGTAGGGCAGCACGACCGGCTTCTTCTTGGCCACCGCCTCGACGGTGGGCTGACCGACCACGAACTGGCCGATGCCGTCGACCGCGCCGGAGCCGAGCATGCCGATGAGGCCCTGCGCCTCACCGTTGACCCAGGTCACCTTGCTGCCGTCGATGCCGGCCAGCCGCGCGTACGTCGGGAAGAGGTTGCGCACGACGGAGGTCGGGGTGTCGGCGAGCTTCTTGCCCTCGAGGTCCTTCGGGGTGGCGATGTTCTTGCCCTCGACCGAGACGATGGCGGCCATGGTGCGCTGCTGGATCGCCGCCACCGCGACGAAGTCCTTGGCCTGGCCGTTGCCGAGCTGAAGGATGCCGCCGGTCAGGTCGATCGGGCCGAAGTCGGCCTGGCCGCCGGTGACGGTCTGGATGACCGACCCGGTGCCCTGGCCGGGCTTGATGTCGACGTCGAAGCCGGCCTCCTTGAAGAAGCCCTTCTCCTTCGCCACCCAGGCGTAGGAGTCACGGCCGAAGTTGCCGAACGAGGTGAGGTAGGTCACCTTCTCCAGCGCCGCACCGTTGCCGCTCTTGCCGTCCTCCGACTTGTCCGAGTCGCTGCTGCAGCCGCCGACGAGGGCGAGGGCGGTGGCGAGCGCCGCGGCGGCGACCGTACGGGTCAGCCTTCTCATCAGTGCACCATGTCCTTTCCGACCAGGGCACGTTCGCCCGGTCGGGTCGTGGGTCCGACGGTGTCGGCAGGAGGGGCGGCCGACGGGACCGTCGTGAGGGGACTCTTCGCGCGCAACAGCGTACGAGAAGGCCGATGAAGCCAGGCGGGCGTACGGGTTGCGGAACGGAAACGAAGTTGCCTGACGGAAAGGAGACAGACGTCCACCCCGGACGGTGCTATAAGGACCATCTCCCGCTACGCTAGCCCGGCTCGCGTTCGCGACGTTGGAAGGGAGCCGGCGGGAGATGATCCGACTGTCCGGGGTGTCCCGCACCTTCGACGGCCGTTCGGGACGGGTCGAGGCGCTGCGTGGCATCGACCTGGACGTCGCGGAGGGCGAGTTCGTCGCCGTCCTCGGCCGCTCCGGGTGCGGCAAGTCCACCCTGCTCCGCATGATCGCCGGCCTGCTCCCGGTCAGCGAGGGCGAGATCACCGTGGCCGGCACGCCGATCACGAAGCCGCGCCGGGACATCGCCATGCTGTTTCAGCGGCCCGCCCTGCTGCCCTGGCGCACGGTGCTCGACAACGTCCTGCTGCCGGTGGAGATCTTCGGCTGGAGCCGGGCCAAGCACCGCGACCGGGCCCGCGGCCTGCTGGAGATGGCCGGGCTGGGCGGCTTCGAGAAGCGCCTTCCGCACGAGCTCTCCGGCGGCATGCAGCAGCGGGTCTCGCTCTGCCGGTCGCTGATCGGCGAGCCGCGCGTGATGCTCATGGACGAGCCCTTCTCCGCGCTCGACGCGCTCACCCGGGAGGAGCTGTCCGGCGAGCTCCAGCGGGTGCACATGGAGACGAAGGCGACCATCGTCTTCGTCACCCACTCGATCGACGAGGCCGTGCTGTTGGCCAACCGGGTCGTCGTGCTCAGCCCGCGCCCCGGCCGGATCCGCGAGGTGGTCGAGGTGGCCGTGCCCCGGCCCCGCACCCTGGGTCGCCACGCGCACCTGGCCGAGGTGGCCCGGATCAGCGCCGAGCTGCACGAACTGCTGATGGAGCGCGACGCCACCGATGGCGTCGTCGCGGGGGGACGGTGACCATGCGGGTGTCGGTCTTCACCGAGCCGCACCGCGGGGCGACCTACGACGACCAGCTCCGGTTCGCCCGGCTGGTCGAGGAGACCGGCTTCGAGGGCTTCTTCCGGGCCGACCACTACCGGTCGATGGGGGACGAGCCGGGGCTGCCGGGCCCGACCGACGCCTGGCTGACGCTCGCCGCGCTGGCCCGGGAGACCTCCCGGATCCGGCTCGGCACCCTGGTCACCTCGGCCACCTTCCGGCTGCCCGGGCCGCTGGCCGTGCAGGTCGCCCAGGTCGACCAGATGAGCGGCGGCCGGATCGAGCTCGGCATCGGCGCCGGCTGGTACGAACGCGAGCACACCGCCTACGGCATCCCGTTCCCGGCGGTCACCGAGCGGTTCGACCGGCTGGCCGAGCAGCTGGAGATCGTCACCGGGCTGTGGCGCACCCCGCTCGGCGAGACCTACAGCTTCACCGGCGACCACTACCGGCTGGCCGACGCGCCCGCGCTGCCCAAGCCGGTGCAGCAGCCCGGGCCGCCAGTGATCGTCGGCGGCCGGGGCCCGAAGCGCACCCCCGAACTGGCCGCTCGGTACGCCGACGAGTTCAACATGCCGTTCAAGACCGTCGCCGAGACGGCCCGCGCGTACGAGCGGGTCCGCGAGGCGTGCGACCGGACCGGGCGCACCGGGTCGGGGCGGGCGCCCCTGGTGCTCTCCGCCGGGATCGTGGTGGCGATCGGGCGGACCGACGCGGAGGCCCAGCGCCGGGCCGCGCCGCTGCACGTCAAGAGCGCCCTCCCGCCGGAGGACCCGGTGGTCGGCTCCCCCGCCCAGCTCGTCGACCGGCTCGGCGAGTTCGCCGCGATCGGGGCCACCCGGGTGCACCTGCGGCTGATCGACTTCGACGACCTCGACCACGTGGAGCTCATCGCCGCCGAGGTGCTCCACCAACTGGACGGAGCACGATGACCGACCTCTCCGCCGACCTCGAACTCGGCCCGGTGGGCCAGGAGATCGTCTTCGAGAACGACCGGGTGCGCGTCTGGCACATCCGGCTGGAGTCGGGCGAGCGGCAGCCGCTGCACCGGCACGACCACCCGTACCTGGTGGTGGCGATCGAGGGCGCGAAGAACGTGGTCCAGACGATCGACGGCACGACGATCGACGCCGACGAGCCGACCGGCGGGGTCGTCTACCGCGACCCCGGAGCCGTGCACATGCTGACCAACGTCGGTGACACCACGTACCTGGCCCGGCTGGTCGAGCTTAAGTAGCCAGGTCGACACCAACCTCGGCGAGTAAGTAGCGGGCGGCCGCACCGGGCCGTAACGTGCCCGACATGGCCTTTCGGACGTGGGGCAGGCTGCTGCTCACGGCGCTCGGGGTGAGCGTGCTGGCCGGGGCCGGCCAGCTCGGCATCGCGTACGGCTTCGGCGTCGTACGCCTCGACGGCGCGTTCGTCGACGACTCGGTCAACCGGTGGCCCGCCCAGCTCGCCTGGGTCGGCTGGTTCGCCGCGGTCGCCACGGTCGTCGGGGCCGTCCTCACCGAACGACTCACCCGCCGGGGCGCCTCCCCGGCCGGCACCACCGAACTGCTCTCCATCGCCGGCCTCAGCGCGGTGGGTGCGATCGTGGTCGCCCCACTGTGCATGCAGCCGGCCCGCGCCACGGAGCTGGGCGGCACCGTCGACCCGGTGTGGGCGGTCGGCATCTGCGCGATCCTCGGCGCCGTGGTCGGGGCGGGCACGGCGATCGCCGTGCTGCTCAAGCCACCGTTCGGCTGGAACATCGTGCTCACGGCCGCGGCCGTCTGGCTGCTCGCCCTGGTCTCCGTCGCGCCGTCGGTGGCGTCCACCGGCTCGCTGCCCACCGTCCGTCTCGGCGTGCTCGAACCGTCCTGGCTGGACCCGGCCGCGGCCCAGCGCCTGGCCATGCTGCTGCTGCCCACGGTGGCCCTGCTCGCCGGCGCGGCGGTCGGCGTGCTGGCCCGCCGGGCCGGCTACCTGCCGCTGGTCGGCGGCGCGGCCGGGGCGGCCGGCCCGGTCCTGCTGGCCTTCGCCTACCTGACCGCCGGGCCCGGCACCGCGGTCGACCACTACCAGCTCGCGCCCTACTACGGCGCGCTGATCGCGGTCGCCGCCGGAGCGCTCGGCTCGACCGCCACGACCGTGCTGCCCCGACCGGTGACCACGGCCGCCGGGCCGGACGCCGTCGAGCCGACCGACATCCTCCAGCCCCTGCCGCCGTCGCCGGCCACCTCCGGCCCGGCACCCACCGGCACGGTGACCGCGCATGCCGTGGGGGCACCGAGCCCCGCGCACTGGGACTGGCCGGAGGCCGGCGGCCTCACCCCGGCGCCGGTGCCGGCCGGACTCACCCGCCGGCCCCTCGGGCGCCCCGCCGCCGGACCGCCGGCGGCCCGGACCGAGCCGGTGTACGGGTCAGGCCCCGCCGACGAGCGCGAGGCGAGGACCGAGCCGGTGTACGGGCCGACCCCCACCGATGAGCGCGAGGCGACCGGACCGGGTCGGATCCGGCACCGGTTCGACGCGCCAGCGCCGGTCGCCGAGGCGCCCTCCGCCGGGGCGGGAGACCCGACCAGGGACGCGGGCCGCGTCGACGAGCTGGCCGCGGCGGATCCCCCCGCTCGGCCCGGCCAGTTGGACGAGGTCACCCGGCCCCGCCTCGACGCCCCGGCCGGCCCGCCCCCGGGTGCGGCCGCCGAGGCGACCTCGGACCGCGACCGGTTCGACCCGCCCACGGCGTCGGGCGTCTCCCTGGGACAGGGTTCTGACCCCGCGCGATCGGACTGGCCGTCCGAGGACGCCGGCACCGATCAGCCGGTACCGGGCCCGACGCGACCAGGCCGGGCGGCCGACGACAACCGGACGGATCAGCCGGAGCCGGACACGCAGCCCGCCTGGGCGTTCGGTGACCCCGTGCCGGACGAGCCAACCACCGGGTGGGACGACGGGGAGCTGACCCGGAACCTGCCAATGCCCGGGTCGCTTCCGCCGGGACGGCGGACCTCGGCCATCGACGTGCTCTCGGCTGGCCGCCCGACCCCGCCGGCCGAGCCGGACCCGGTCACGCCGCCCGTCCCGACGACGGAGCCGGCGCACCCGACGACGGAGCCGGCGCACCCGACGGCACCGCGCGCCGAGGTCACGAGGTTGGCCGACCGGAGCAAAGCCCCGTCCGTCGCGCCGCACCGGACGGAAGCACCGGTCCAGGCGTCGCCGACGGAGCGCGCGATGGCGGAACGCGAGGTGGCGGAACGCGAGGTGGCGGAACGCGAGGTGGCGGAACCCGCGGTGGCGGAACGCGCGGTGGCGGAACGCGCGGTGGCGGAACGCGCGGTGGCGGAAGCCGCCCCCGCGGCACCGGCCACGAAGGCGGCCCCGGCGCGGTCGACGAGATCGCGGCGGAGCCGGGCTGCCCAACCGGCGGACGGCGTGCCCCCTGCGGGTGAACCGGCGGCAGCGGCGGCGGGTGAACCGGCGGCGGAGGCGGCGGCTGAGGCCGGCGGGCGCACACCTGCCGCACCGGCTCCGGCGGGCCGCGCGAAGCGCACCCGCAAGCCGCGGACCAGCCGGACCGCCCCGGACCGTTCCCCCGCCGAGCCGGCCACCACCACATCGGACAGCACCGTCGAGACGACCACCACCAGTCCGGACAGCACCACCAGGCCGGACGGCACCACCAAGCCGGACAGCACCGCCAAGCCGACCACCACCAAGCCGGACAGCACCGCCAAGCCGGCCGCGACCACCCGGGACCGCACGGCCGAACCCGCCGGCAGCACGCCGGACCGCAGCTTCGAGCCGGGCGGCAGCACGCCGGACCGCACCTTCGAGCCGGCCGGCAGCACGTCGGACCGCAGCTTCGCGTCGGCGGAACGCGCGCCGGCCGCCGAGGCGGCCACCGCCGCACCGGCCGGCGCCACCGCGTCCACCGTGGAGGCGGTGCAGTTCCTCAACCTGCCGGTGGTCATGGCGACCGTGCTGCTGGCGGCGGTGTTCATCGTGGTCGCCAACATCGTG
>NZ_JBEXLR010000058.1:0-38105 GCF_040610095.1 Micromonospora sp. NPDC004540 | reverse complement strand
CTGGCCCCCCGGGACTTGGGGGTCTTGGGGGCGGATACAACCGCCTCGGGGCGGGGGTCGGGCCGGCGGGCCCGCCGGCCGTTCGGGTCGGGTCAGCCGCCGAATCCGGAGTCTGCGGGAAGCGAGATGTCGGGCTTTTCGAGCTCTTCCACATTGACGTCCTTGAACGTCATTACGCGGACATTCTTGACGAATCGGGCGGGGCGGTACATGTCCCACACCCAGGCGTCGTGCATCTCGACCTCGAAGTAGACCTCGCCGTCCGAGTTACGCACGTGCAGGTCGACCTGGTTCGCCAGGTAGAAGCGGCGCTCGGTCTCCACCACGTAGGAGAATTGGCGGACAATGTCGCGGTACTCCCGGTAGAGCTGCAGCTCCATCTCGGTCTCGTACTTCTCGAGATCTTCCGCGCTCATCGCACTCCGCCTTCCATGACCACATCTTCCCCCACCGACGCCGGAGGTCGCGGCTGCTCGCCCAACGCCACGCCGACGGTACCCCCTGGCGCGCCGGAGCGCTCCATCGGCTCGTCCGGGCCATCGGCGAACGCCTCGTCCGGGGCGCCGAAGAGCGCCTCGTCCGAGGTGCCGGCGGCCGGCCGGCGGGAGCGGGGCGGCCGCCCGTCCCGTCCGGAGACGGTGGCCACGTTCACGTACGAGAAGCGGTGTTCCCGGCAGGGCCCCCGCTCGCGCAGCGCGGCGCTGTGCTCGGGGGTGATGTAGCCCTTGTGCTCGGCGAAGCCGTAGCCCGGGTACCGCTCGTCCAGTTCCACCATGATCCGGTCCCGGGTGACCTTGGCGAGCACGCTCGCCGCCGCCACGCAGGCAGCCACCCGGTCCCCCTTCCAGACCGCCAGCCCGGGCACGTCCAGCCCGTCCACCCCGAAGCCGTCGGTCAGCACGTATTCCGGCCGGGTCGTCAGCGAGGCGAGCGCCCGGCGCATGGCGGCCAGGTTGCACACGTGCAGCCCCCGCGCGTCGACCTCCTCGGCGGGGATGACCACCACGGCGTACGCCAGGGCCCGCGCCACCACCTCGTCGTAGACCCGATCCCGGGCCGCCGGGGTGAGCAGCTTGGAGTCGGCCAGCTCGTCGATCTCGCCGCGCCGGCCCTCGGGCAGCACCGCGGCGGCGGCCACCAGTGGCCCGGCGCAGGCGCCCCGGCCGGCCTCGTCGGCGCCGGCGACGTGCCGGAAGCCGCGCCGCTGCAGGGCCCGCTCCAGCGCGTAGAGGCCGCCGTCGCGGCGCACCACGGTGCGCGGCGGGGTCAGCACGGGCCACCTCCGGCGAGCGCCCGGGTGAGCCGGTCCGCCAGGTCCGGCGGATAGTGGCGCTCGGTCGTCCCGACCAGCTCGGCGATCGACCACCAGCGGTGGCCGTGCATGCTGGCCTGCTCGATCTCGTTGAAGCCCGCCGTGTCGACCTCCCAGGTCGGCACCCGGACCAGGAAGAAATCCTGCTCCTGGCGGTACCAGACCCCGTCGAACGGGAACTCGACCGTCTCCGCCCAGACCGGCGCGCCCAGCTCGGCCGGGGCCAGCCGCAGCCCGGTCTCCTCGGCCAGCTCGCGGGCCGCGCCCGCGGCCGGGGTCTCCCCCGGGTCGAGGCCGCCGCCGGGGGTGAACCAGTAGCGGTGGCCCGGCCGGGCCGGATCACTGCCCTCGAACAGCAGCACCCGGTCGGACGCGTCGACGAGCAGCACCCGGGCCGCGCGACGAGGGGTGTAGACGGTCACCGCACAAGCCTGCCAGACGCCTCCGACGAACGCCCACGCCCTCCGGGGTCAGGGATTGGGGATGCCGTCGAACTGCTCGGGCACGCTGAGCCAACCCGCCCGGCCGACCGGCCAGAAGATCGTGAAGGCCCGCCCGACCACCTGGTCCTCCGGGATGGTGGCCTCGGTGATGTCCTCGCCGGACTGCTGCCAGTGCTCCAGCGAGTCGCCGGAGGCCTCCCGGTGGTCGCCCATCACCCAGAGCCGGCCCTTCGGCACCGTGACGTCGAAGTCCTGGTCGGCGGGCTTGTTGCCGGGGAAGATGAACGGCTCGTCGATCGGCTTGCCGTTGATGACCAGCCGCTCCTGGCCGCCGGTGCGGTCGCAGCAGACCACGTGGTCGCCGCCGACCCCGATCACCCGCTTGATGAAGTCCTCGCCCTCCGGGTTGCCGCTCCACTCGGTGGGCGCCTTGAAGACGATCACCTCGCCCCGGTGCGGCGAGCGGAAGTCGTACACCAGCTTGTTGACCAGCACCCGATCGTCGATCTTGAGAGTGTTCTCCATGGACGGGGAGGGGATGAAGAAGGTCTGCAGCACGAAGGCACGAACCAGCACTGCGACCAGGATCGCCACACCCAGGAGGATGGGCAGCTCCTTCCAGAAGGAGCTGCGCGGTTTCTCGGTCTGCTCGTCAATCACGGGTGGAGCCTACGTCCCCGGCCGTGGCGCAGTCGCCCCGAACGCGCGAGAACGGAGAGCGCCGCCGCGACCGGGAGGATCAGGACGACGCCGCCCACCGGGTCGGCATCCACCGGGGCCGGACGGGCCGGCGCGGCGTTGGGTTGCGGCAGGTCGGCGAAGGTCTCCGGGACCGGCAGCGTGGTCCACCGCTGGGACGGCCAGACGATCATGAAGGCCCGGCCGACCACGTTGTCGATCGGCACGGGCCCCTGGCACCGGGCGTCCTGCGAGACCAGCCGGTGGTCGCCCATCACGAAGATCTGCCCGGGCGGCACGACGATCTCGGTGAACTGCCGAGAACGGCACTCCTTCGGGTTCGGCGGCAGCTCGACCGGCGAGTCCTCGGAGACGTACCCCCGCTCGTCCAGCGGCACGCCGTTGACCACGACCCGGCCGTTGTCGCAGCACCAGACCCGGTCGCCGGGCACCCCGATGACCCGCTTGATGAAATCCTTCTCCCCGGGCCGGCTGATGCCGACCAGGTCACCGAGCGTGCGGCCGACCTTGCCGGCAAGGTTGGTCGGCGGGGCCGGGGCCTCCTGGGCGACCCACCGGTCGGTGCCCCGGAAGACCACCACCTCGCCGCGGACCGGGTCGCGGACGTCGTAGACGACCTTGTTGACCAGCACCCGGTCGCCGATGAGCAGGGTGTTCTCCATCGACCCGGACGGGATGAAGAACGCCTGGAGCAGGAAGGTGCGGATCAGCACCGCGAGGCAGAAGGCGACGACGAGGAGGAGCGGCAGCTCCTGCCAGAGCGGCATCTGCCGGCGGGCGCGCCGGGCCCGCCGGCGCCACGGGTCGACGGTGCCGTCCTCGTCAAGCATCTGCACCATGCCACTCTCCGGTCCGCGGAAACGACACTACCGCCCGGGAGTCTCCTCGGGAGACCCCACGGGCGGTAGCGGACCGCTGTGACACCGCGTCGAGTGGGCGCGGCGCGCCGTCCTCCGGCGCCCGTACGACCAGGGTAATGGGATCTGGTCGATACGACATCCGCACAGGTCAGACGGCGTGGCGAGCAAAAATTCAGCTCGTCGGCTGCTTCTCGCGCAGCTCCTTGATCTTGGCCTTCTTGCCCCGCAGCTCGCGCAGGTAGTAGAGCTTGGCGCGCCGCACGTCACCGCGGGTCACGACCTCGATCCGGTCGAGGGCCGGGCTGTTCAGCGGGTAGGTGCGCTCCACACCGACGCCGAAGCTGACCTTGCGGACCGAGAAGGTCTCGCGCAGACCGTCACCCTGGCGGCGGATGACGACGCCCTGGAAGATCTGGACCCGGGACCGGTTGCCCTCGACGACCCGCGCGTGCACCTTCACGGTGTCACCGGCGCGGAAGTCGGGCAGGTCAACGCGCTTCGACTGGGCGTCAAGGGCGTCCAGGATGTTCATCGCTGTGTCCTCGCGAGGCTCACGGCGCACCGTCAGTCGGTGCGCGGATGGGTGATTCTGACCCCCGGGTGGTGGCCGGCGACGCCGACCCCGGTCGAGGGTCCTCGCAGCCGCCCACGGCGTGGACGGATGCGGCAACCCCTCTACTTTGCCACATCCCCCGCCGGCGGCGGAAATCCACCCCGGTCCAGCGCCGCCCGGTCCCGCTTGTCCAGGCTCTCCGGCGGCAGCGCGACGATCATGTCGGGGCGGCGGCCCGCCGTGCGCAGCAGCGCCTCGTCGCGCCGCCAGCGGGCGATCTTCCCGTGGTCGCCGGAGCGGAGCACCTCGGGCACCTCGTGCCCGCGCCAGCTCGCCGGCTTGGTGTACATCGGGGCTTCCAACAGCCCGTGGGCGTGCGACTCCTCGTCGAGCGAGCCGGCGTTGCCGAGCACCCCGGGCAGCAGCCGGGTGACCGCCTCCAGGATGACCAGCACGGCCACCTCGCCGCCGAAGAGCACGTAGTCGCCGAGGGAGACCTCGGTCACCCGCATCCGGGTCGCCGCGTGGTCGAGCACCCGCTGGTCGATGCCCTCGTAGCGGCCGCAGGCGAAGAGCAGGTGCGACTCGGCGGCCAGCTCGTGCGCCATGGCCTGGGTGAACGGAACGCCGGCCGGCGACGGGACGAGCAGCCGGGGCAGGGTGTGCCCGTCCGGGCTCAGCTCGTCGGGGGCCAGGGCGTCGAGTGCCTCGCCCCACGGCTCCGGCCGCATCACCATGCCGGGACCGCCGCCGTAGGGGGTGTCGTCGACCGTGCGGTGCACGTCGTGGGTCCAGGTCCGCAGATCGTGTACGGCCAGCCGCAGCGTGCCGCTCGCCCGGGCCTTGCCGATCAGCGACAGGTCCAGCGGGGCGAAGTATTCCGGGAAGATCGACACGATGTCGACGCGCATCAGTGGGTGGCTCCAGTCAGAGGTCGAGCAGCCCGCCGGGCAGCTCCACCACCACGCGTCCGCCCGGGACGTCGACCTCGGGCACGATCGCCTTGACGAACGGGATGAGCGCGGTCCGCCCGTCGGGGCGCCGCAGCACCAGCAGGTCGGAGGCAGGGGCGTGGTCGATGCGGGCCACCTCGCCCAGCCGCTCGCCGGCCGGGGTCACCACGGCCAGGCCGACCAACTGGTGGTCGAGGAACTCCTCCGGGTCCGCCGGCGGAGCGACGTCGGCGCTGTCCACGCCGAGCAGGGTGCCGCGCAGCGCCTCGGCGACGTTGCGGTCCAGCACGCCCTCGAAGGCGACCAGCAGCCGCCCCTGGTGCCAGCGGGCCGACTCGATGGTCACCTTGTCCGGCACCCGGTAGGCCCCGGGCTCCGGTGGCGCGACCGCCCCGGGCTCGGTGCGCAGCACGCGCTCTTGGGACTCAGCCCGGGGCATCGCCCCGGGCTCGGTGCGCAGCACGCGCTCTTGGGACTCAGCCCGGGGCATCGCCCCGGGCTCGGTGCGCAGCACCGACCCCGGGGCGAATCTCGCTTCGGGCTCATCGGTCCGCACCTCCACGGTGACCTCACCGCGGATGCCGTGCGGCTTGCCGATCCGGCCGACGATGAGAAGCATCAGTACGAGTCGACGATGTCGACGCGCACCCCGCGCCCACCGATGGAGCCGATCACCTGGCGCAGCGCCTTGGCGGTCCGGCCGGACCGCCCGATCACCGTGCCGAGGTCCTCCGGGTGCACGCGGACCTCGAGCCGCTTGCCCCGACGGGAGTCGACCATGCGCACCCGGACGTCGTCCGGGTGGTCGACGATCCCCTTGACCAGGTGCTCCAGGGCGGGACGCAGCGCCATGTCAGGCCTGCTCGCCGGACTCGGCACCGGTCTGCTCCTCGGCCTTCGGCGCCTCGGCCTCGGCGGCCGGGGCCTGGGCCTTGGCGGCCTTCTTGGCCGGAGCCGGGGTCTCCGCCACGCCGGCGGCGGCCTTCGCCTCGGCCTCGTACGCCGCCTTGCGGTCGGCCCGCTCCGCGGCGACCTTCAGCGGCGGCGGGGCCGGCAGGCCCTTGAACTTCTGCCAGTCACCGGTCAGCTCCAGCAGGCGCTGCACGGCCTCGCTCGGCTGCGCGCCGACGGACAGCCAGTACTGGACCCGCTCCGACTTGACCTCGATCACCGAAGGGTCCTCCTTCGGCTGGTACACACCGACGAACTCGATCGCGCGACCGTCACGCTTGGTGCGCGAGTCGGCGACGACGATGCGGTACTGCGGGTTGCGGATCTTGCCCATCCGCAGGAGCCGGATCTTTACGGCCACAGTTGTTTCGCTCCTGTTGCGATCTCACCGGCCCGGTGCGGGCGGTGTGGCGGGTGAGCGCCGACCGGCACAGTGGGGTTTGGGCCGGAGACTGCTCGGTTAACTGGCGACGCGCCCGGGTTAGAGGGCGCCGGACGCGCGCCGGATACCAGCGAACCATTCTGCCATGTCCGGCCCGGATCTCTCACACCGGACCCGGACAGCTCACCCGGGTCGACCACCGGGTGACGAACGACACGCGCTCAGCGGACCGGCGGCCGGTCCCAGCCGGGTGGCAGTTCGTCCGGTTCGTCCCAGTCGGCCGGCGGGGTGAAGTCGCACCAGGTGCCGTCGAAGGGGAACTCGCCGGCCTCGGCGATCCGGATCACCCGCTCCCCCTCGGCCCGGACCGCCTTCTCGTCGGTGACCCAGTAGTGCTCGGGGAAGGCGAGGCGCTCGAGGAACTCGTCCTCGTCCTTCCACTCCCAGCTCAGGTCCGGGTGGACCACCACGTCGAGGTCCTGGTCGACCATGTCGACCCCGGCCACCGCGCCGTCGTCCCAGCGGACCCCGGGCTCCTCCAGGTTGACGTACCAGTTCTGGAAGCGGTCCTGCGCGTCGCGGAACCACCAGACCGAGTGGGCGGCGCCGGTGGGCAGGAACTTCAGCACCGGCGGTCCGCCCCAGCGGCCCCGGGCCAGCCGGTAGGACGAGGTGATCCACTCGGCGAAGGGCACGGCCCGCATGCCCAGGCCAGCCTCGGTCACCTCGTGCGCCACCGGGCTGTTCCGGGCCACCCAGAGCAGCAGGCCCCGGTCGTCGTCGCAGACCACGCGGGCCGCCCGGACCCAGCCGAGCCGGCCGTGCCGCACGTTGCGGTGCAGGATCAGCCGACCCGGCGCGAACCGGCCGGCCGGAGCGTCCGGCCGCACCTCAGTAGGCGCGGGCCAGGACGGCGACCAGGTCGGGCTCGTCCTCGGAGTCCGGCACCGAGCCGTCGGCCCGCAGCAGGCACCGGACGGTGACGCCCTGGCCGTTCGCCTCGGCCTCGCCCTGGACGCCGACGGCCGACCACGGCACCTTGGCCCAGCCGGTGGCGGCCGCCTCGATGGCCTCGGCCAGCGTGCCGACCTCGACCGTGCGGGACTGCCGGAACGCCAGCGCCTGGTCGTGCAGCGCCTGCTGGTCCGCCTCCAGGGCGGCGAGCACCGCGCCCACCACGTCGGCGACCGGGACCGGCGCCTTCGACCCGTCCGTACGCCGGACCACGACCGCGTTGCCGGCGGCCAGGTCGCGGGGGCCGACCTCGACGCGCACCGGGTAGCCCCGCAGCTCCGCGTCAACCGCGCGGCGACCGAACGCCGTGTCGGTCCGGTCGTCCAGCGCGACCCGGACGCCGGCGTCGCGCAGCGCGTCGCGGAGCTTGGCCGCCGCCTCGCCCACGCCCTCGCCGTCCTTGACGATCATGACGTACGCCTGGACCGGCGCCAGCTTCGGCGGCACCCGCAGGCCGTTGTCGTCGCCGTGGCACATGATCAGGCCGCCGAGCATCCGGGTCGAGGTGCCCCAGGAGGTGGTCCAGGCGTGCTCCCGGCCGCCCTCGGCCGAGGAGTAGCTGATGTCGAACGCCTTGGCGAAGTTCTGGCCCAGCTCGTGGCTGGTGCCCAGCTGGAGCGCCTTGCCGTCGCCCATCATGCCTTCGCAGGTGTAGGTGGCGGTCGCGCCGGCGAAGCGCTCGCGGGCGGTCTTCAGGCCGACCACCACCGGGATGCCGAGCACGTTGACCATCAGGTCCTCGTACGCCTCGTGCAGGATCCGGCGGGCGTAGGCCCGGGCGTCCTCCCGGGTGGCGTGCGCGGTGTGCCCCTCCTGCCAGAGGAACTCGCTGGTGCGCAGGAAGATCCGGGGGCGCAGCTCCCAGCGGACCACGTTCGCCCACTGGTTGAGCAGCAGCGGCAGGTCCCGGTAGGAGTCGATCCACTTGGCCATGAACTCGCCGATCACCGTCTCGCTGGTGGGGCGGACCACCACCGGCTCGGCGAGCTGCTTGCCACCGCCGTGGGTGACCACGGCCAGCTCCGGCGAGAAGCCCTCGACGTGCTCGGCCTCGCGCTTGAGGTAGCTCTCCGGGATGAAGAGCGGGAAGTACGCGTTCTCCGCGCCGGCCGCCTTGATCCGGGCGTCCATCTCGGCCTGCATCCGCTCCCAGATGGCGTAGCCCGCCGGTCGGATGACCATGGTGCCCCGCACCGGGCCGTTGTCGGCCAGCTTCGCCTTGGCGATCAGGTCCTGGTACCAGCGGGGAAAGTCCTCCGCACGGGGAGTGAGCACGCGTGCCATGACCGCACATCCTATGCGCCGGGCGGGCCGCCGCTGCGCCCGGGAGTCGGCGCGCGCCGTGTCGCGCCGGCCGACCGTAGACTTCGACGGCGATGGGTGAGCTTTCTACCGAGCCACGCGGCGCCAGGAGCGCCGAGCCGGAGTCGTCGCGGCAGCGGCTGCGGGACGCGATCGTGGACGCCGCCCGCGCGCGGACGATCGCCGCCGGCTGGGACGGCGTCCGGATGGGCGGGGTCGCGGGGGCCGCCGGAGTGAGCCGGCAGACCGTCTACAACGAGTTCGGCAGCAAGGCCGGCCTGGCCGAAGCGCTTGCCCGGCGCGAGGTGGACCGGTTCGTCGGCGAGGTCCGCGCGGCCCTCGACGCGCACGGTCCCGACGTGCGCGCGGCGGCCTACGCGGCCATCCGGCACACCCTCGCCTCGGCCGCGGACAACCCGCTGGTCAAGGCGATCCTGACCAGCGCCCGGGGCGGCTCCGACGAGCTGCTGCCCTACCTGACCACCCGGTCCGAGCTGGTGCTCGCCGAGTCGTCGGGGGCCCTGCTGGAGTGGGCCGCCCGGCACCTGCCGGAGGCCGACCCGACGGCCCTGGCGTTCGCCGCCGACACCATCGTCCGCCTGGTGGTCAGCCACATCGTGCTCCCCCAGACCCCCGTCGACGACACGGCCAACCGCCTCGCCGACCTGGCCCTCCACCTCTTCCACACCGCCGCCACGCCGGGGTGAGCCGTGGCCGTCAGCGGAGGACGCGGCCGCGGAGGATGACGCGGGAGGGGGTGCGGACCACCCGCAGGTCGCGGCGGGGGTCCTCGGGGTAGACGGTCAGGTCGGCCAGGCCACCCTCGACCAGGCCGGGGAAGCCGAGCCACTCCCGGGCGCGCCAGGAGGCGGCGGCGAGCACGTCCTCGGCGGACATGCCGGCCTGCTCGTGCAGGAGCAGCATCTCCTCGGCGGCGAGCCCGTGGTCGATGCCGCCGCCCGCGTCGGTGCCCACGTAGATCGGCACGCCCGCCTCGTGCGCGGCCCGGACCACCTCGGGGAAGCGGTCGCGCAGGGCGAGCATGTGGTCGGCGTACCCGGGGAACTTCGCGCGGGCCTGCTCGGCGATGTGGCCGAAGGTCCGGATGTTGATCATCGTAGGCACCAGCGCCGTGCCCCGCCGGGCCATCAGGTCGATCAGGTCGAGGCTCAGCCCGGTGCCGTGCTCCACCGAGTCCACCCCGGCCCGCACCATGATCTCCACGGCGGACTCGCAGAAGGTGTGCACGGCCGCGCGTACCCCGGCGGCGTGCGCGGCGGCGACGGCCGCGGTCATGGCGTCGGCGTCCCAGGCCGGCGCGAGGTCGCCCACGCCGCGGTCGATCCAGTCGCCGACCAGCTTGACCCAGCCGTTGCCGGCGGCAGCCTGCGCGGCCACCGTCGCGGCCAACTCGGCCGCGCCGACCTCCACCCCGATGTCGCGCAGGTAGCGCTTCGGCGGCGCGACGTGCCGGCCGGCGCGGGCCAGTCGCGGCAGGTCCGGCTCGTCGTCGAGTTCCGGGTACGGGTACGGCGAGCCGGCGTCGCGGATGGCCAGCACCCCGGCGTCCCGGTCGGTGCGGGCCAGCTCGCGGGCCTGGTCGAGGGAGGTGATCGGGGCGCCGCCGCGGGCGATGCCGATGTGGCAGTGGGCGTCGGTCAGGCCGGGCAGCACGAAGCCGCCGTCGACGACCGTCTCGGCGCCGGGCACCGGTTCGAAGGTGACCCGGTCGCCGACCAGCCAGACGTCCCGGACCTCGTCGTCCGGCAGGAGCACACCGCGCACATGCAGAGCCATGTGCACAGTCCTACCGGATCACTCCCCCTCGGGGGCGAGCAGGTCGTTCTTCCGGGCGGTGAGCGCCGGCAGGTCGACGGAGACCTTCCACGGCTTCTCGGTGACGAACAGGTCCTCGGTGTGGGTGACCTGGTCGTACTCGCGGCCCGCGCCCAGCGCGTACTCGGTCAGCATGATCCGCTCCTGGCTCGGATCCACGACCCAGTAGGACCGGACGCCGGCGTGCGCGTAGACCTTCGCCTTGTCGTACATGTCAGGGAAGTTCGACGTCGGCGAGACGACCTCGACGGCCAGCAGGGCATCCTCGACCGGGACCGGCGAGCGGTCGGCGTGCCGCCGGCGGATCACCACCACGTCGGGGCGCGGCTCGTTGCGCCGGTCGACCCGCATGGACAGGTCGATGCTGACGAGGTAGTCCGGCGGGCAGTTGACGCGAAGCGCGAGCAGCAGTTCAACACACAGCTCTTGGTGCACGGCAGTCGGCGACGGCACGATCAACCTTCCGTTGATCAGTTCGTACGGAAGGTCCCTGGGCAGGTCACCCAGGTCGTCGACCGTCCACTCGTGCCGCTCCGGCAGGATCGGGGCCGCGGTCATGACATCTCCTTCCAGGGGGCGACACGACCCTAGGTGATGATCGCGTCGCCCACCGTCACCGACACGCGTCAGCGGGGGTGCTTGTCACCGCCCTTGCCGAGCTTGTTGAAGTCGATCTTCGGGAGCTTGAAGCCCGGCGGCAGGCCCTGGCCGCCGGCCAGGTCGCCCGGGTCCAGGCCCGGCGGGAGCTGCGGCATGCCGCCCGGGAAGCCGCCCGGCACCCCGGCGCCGGTGCGCGGCCGGCCGCCGCCCTTGGTGCCCTTGCGCTTGTTCTTCGGCGACTTGGTCGCCTTGCGCCGGCCGCCACCGGGCAGGCCCATCATGCCGCCCATCTGCTTCATCATCTTCTGCGCGTCGGCGAAGCGGTTGAGCAGTTGGTTGACGTCCATGACGGTGACGCCGGAGCCGTTGGCGATGCGGGCCCGGCGGGAACCGTTGATGATCTTCGGGGTGGTGCGCTCGGCCGGGGTCATCGACCGGATGATCGCGGTGACCCGGTCGAAGTGCTTGTCGTCCAGCTCGGCGAGCTGGTCCTTCATCTGCCCCATGCCCGGCATCATGGCCAGCACGTTGGCGATCGGGCCCATCCGCCGGACCGCGATGAGCTGGTCGAGGAAGTCCTCCAGGGTGAACTGCTCGCCGCCCATCAGCTTGGCGGTCATCTTCTCCTTCTGATCGGCGTCGAAGGCCGCCTCGGCCTGCTCGATCAGAGTGAGGACGTCGCCCATGCCGAGGATCCGGCTGGCCATCCGGTCGGGGTGGAAGACGTCGAAGTCCTCCAGCTTCTCGCCGGTGGAGGCGAACAGGATCGGCTGCCCGGTGACCTCCCGCACCGACAGCGCGGCGCCACCGCGGGCGTCGCCGTCGAGCTTGGAGAGGACCACACCGGAGATGCCGACGCCGTCGCGGAACGCCTCGGCGGTGCGGACCGCGTCCTGGCCGACCATCGCGTCGATGACGAAGATGACCTCGTCGGGCTGGACCGCGTCGCGGATCTCCGCGGCCTGCTGCATCATCTCGGCGTCGATGCCGAGCCGGCCGGCGGTGTCGACGATGACGATGTCGCGGGCGGCCCGCTTGGCGTGCTCGATCGAGTCGCGCGCGACCTGCACCGGGTTGCCGACGCCGTTGCCGGGCTCCGGGGCGTACACCTCGACGCCGGCCCGACCGCCGAGCACCTGGAGCTGCCCGACGGCGTTGGGACGCTGGAGGTCGGCGGCGACCAGCAGCGGCTGGTGCCCCTGGGCCTTGAGCCAGCGGGCCAGCTTGCCGGCGAGGGTGGTCTTACCGGAACCCTGGAGACCGGCCAGCATGATCACGGTCGGCGGGTGCTTGGCGAACTGGAGCCGCCGCCCCTCGCCACCGAGGACGTTGATCAGCTCCTCGTTGACGATCTTGACGATCTGCTGGGCCGGGTTGAGCGCCTGGGAGACCTCGGCGCTGCGCGCCCGCTCCTTGACGTTCGCGATGAAGCCCTTGACCACCGGCAGGGCGACGTCGGCCTCCAGCAGCGCCATGCGGATCTCGCGCGCGGTGGCGTCGATGTCGGCGTCGGTGAGCCGACCCTTGCCGCGGAGCTTGGTGAAGATCCCGGACAGGCGGTCACTCAAGGTGTCAAACACGCGAACATCCCGTTTGTCGGTTTGGCGGGCACAGTCGGCCGGCACGCACACGTCCGGCTACCCGCAAGGGTAACGGTCCCGTCTCCGCACTGCTTCCCGCCGGCCCGACCCCCGCCAGGAGATCACGACCGCCGCGCCGCCGGTCGGTCACGAGACGACCAGGCCCGACTGGTACGCGAAGACCACCAGCTGGGCCCGGTCCCGGGCGCCCAGCTTGACCATGGCCCGGCTCACGTGGGTCCGGGCGGTCGCCGGGCTGACCACCAGCCGCTCGGCGATCTCGACGTTGCTCAGCCCCTCGCCGACCAGGCCCACCACCTCACGCTCCCGGTCGGTGAGGGTGGCGAGCCGGGGGTGCGGGCGGGGCACCCGGGCCGGCCGGGTGGCGAACTCCCGCACCACCCGCCGGGTCACCGACGGGGAGAGCAGCGCCTCCCCCTCGGCGACCAGCCGGATCGCCCGCAGCAGCTCGGCCGGGCGGGTGTCCTTGGTGAGGAAGCCGCTGGCGCCGTGCCGGAGCGCGTCGAAGACGTACTCGTCCAGCTCGAAGGTGGTCAGCACGACCACCCGGGTGCCGGCCAGCGCGGGGTCGGCGACGATCCGGCGGGTCGCCTCGATGCCGTCGACGCCGGGCATCCGGACGTCCATGAGCACCACGTCGGGGCGTTCCCGGCGGGCCGCCTCGACGGCGGCGAGCCCGTCGGCGGCCTCCCCGACCACGGTGAGGTCGTCCTCGCTCTCGATGAGGGCACGCAGCCCGATCCGGACCAGGTCCTGGTCGTCGGCGAGCAGCACGCGGATCATGTGACCTCCTCCACGGGCAGTGTGGCGGACACCCGGAACCCGCCGGTGGAGGCCGGGCCGGCGGCGAAGGAGCCGCCCAGCGCGGTGACCCGCTCCCGCATGCCGGCCAGCCCGTAGCCGGGCCGGTCCGCCGGGGCGGCCGCGCCGCGGCCGGTGTCGGTGACCTCCACGGCGACCTCGGTGGGCGCGTACCGGAGGGAGACCGTGGCGGTGGCCGGGCCGGCGTGCCGCAGCACGTTGGTGAGCGCCTCCTGCACCACCCGGTACGCGGCCAGGTCCACCGCGACCGGGAGCGGGCGGGCCGGCCCGTCCACCTCGACGGTGACCGGCAGGCCGGCGCCGGCCAACCGCTCGCGCAGCTGCGGGAGCTGGGCCAGCCCGGGCGCGGGCGCGCGCTCGTCGGCCGCCTCGTCGCGGCGGACCACGGTCAGCGTCACCCGCAACTCGTCGAGCGCCTCCTTGCTGGTGCGGCTGATCGCGGTGAGCGCCGCCTCGGCCTGCTCGGGCTTGCGGGCCAGCAGGTGCAGGGCGACCTCGGCCTGGAGGTGGATGGCGGCGAGCCCGTGGCCGACCACGTCGTGCACCTCCCGCGCCACCCGCAGCCGCTCGGCGTCGGCCAGCCGGCGCGCCTCGTCGGTGCGGTTCCGCGCCGCGTTCTCCCGGCCCAGCCGCACCGTGACCCCCACGGCGAACGGCACCACCACCCAGGCCGCGGCCGGCATGAGCCCGACCAGGCCGGGTGGGTGCGCCCCGACGAAGACGTGCGTGAGCAGCACGAGCAGCGCCACCCCGGCGGCGGCCGCCGCGAGCCGCAACGGCCGGTACGCGGCGACCGTGTAGATCGCGACGAAGAACGACAGCAGGATCGGGCCGTAGGGGTAGCCGAGCACCAGGTACGCGGTGCTCGCGGCGGTGACCACGGCCAGGGTGGCCAGCGGCCAGCGCCGGCGCACGGCCACCGCGAGGGCGGCCACCACGACCAGCGGGTAGGTGGCCCGCCCGGTGCCCACGCCTTGGTTGAGGCCGGCCGGCGCGGTGCCGGCCAGCCCGATCGCCAGCAGGGCCAGGGCGACGAGGCCGTCCAGGAGCCAGGGGCCCCGGTTGCCACGCTCGCGGTCCACGTCCCCTCCCGCCCCGCCTCAGCCGATGTCCCGCCGGCGCAGCAGCACCGCGCCGACCGCCGCGAACCCGACCAGGTACGCGGCCACCACCACGGCCGCCTGCCCGCCGCCCACGGTGGCGGCCACCCCCGGGGTGTCTCCCGGCGCGCCCAGCGCGGCGGCCAGCGAGCCGGCGTTCGGCCCGGGCAGCCCCTCCTGGGCCTTGGCCACCCAGTCGACCAGCGGCGCGGCGATCGCGGCGAGCAGGTTCTGCACCGCGAGCATCCACACCAGGCCCAGCCCGACCGGCAGCGCCACGGCGCGCAGCGCGACGGCGAGCACGGCACCGAGCATGGCCCACATCGTCGCGATGAGCCACCCCGCCCCGATCCCGGTGAGCAGGTCGCCGACCGGCGGCCAGGTCACCGGCTGCGCCTCGGCGGACGCGATGAGCAGGCTGGTCACCGCGCCGACCGCGAACACGGCGAGCACCACGGCCAGCGCGGCGGCGGCCAGGGCGAGCAGCTTGCCGGCGTACACCTCCAGCCGGGTCGGGCCCTGGGTGAGCACGGTCTTCCAGGTGCCCCAGCCGTACTCGCCGCCGACGGTGAGCACGCCGAGGATCAGCAGGATCGAGCCGAGGAAGACCGGCAGGCCGCCGAGGGAGTTCCCGACCAGGTGGTCGGGGAGCAGCGCGGGCAGGGCCCGGTCGGTGTTCGGCCCGTCGGTGCCGCCGGCCACGCCGGCGTACGGGAAGACGTAGGTGAAGATCAGCGAGAGCACCAGCGTGATGGCCAGCAGCAGCCAGCTGGCCGGCCGCCGGACCAGCTTGACCGTCTCGGCGCGGAAGCTACGCGACATCGGCCGTTCCCTTCTCCACGAGGTCGAAGAAGACCTGTTCCAGGTCCCGTTCCCGGGGGCGCAGCTCGCGCACGGCGAGGCCGGCCCCGACCAGTTCGGTGTTGAGCCAGGCGGCGCGGTCCGGGTCGAGGGCCAGCTCCAGCCCGCCGTCCACCACCCGGACCCGCTCGGCGCCGACCAGTTCCCGCGCCCGGTCGGCCGCCGCGTCCAGCGGGTCGGCGAGCAGCCGCAGCCCGGCCGCGCCGCGCAGCTCGGCGACGGTGCCCTCGGCGACCAGCCGGCCCTGGGCGATCACCCCGACCCGGTCGCAGACCTGCTCGACCTCGCCGAGCAGGTGGCTGGAGACCAGCACCGTGCAGCCGGCCGCGCCGAGCCGGCGGATGAGGGTGCGCATGTCCGCCATGCCGGCCGGGTCGAGGCCGTTGGTCGGCTCGTCCAGGATCAGCAGGCGGGGGTCCTTGAGCAGCGCGGCGGCCACGCCGAGCCGCTGCTTCATGCCCAACGAGTAGCCGGCGTAGCGGTCGCCGGCCCGGTCGGTCAGGTCGACCAGGTCGAGCACGAGCGCGACCCGGTCGGGGCCGACCCCGGCGTAGCGGGCCAGCACCCGCAGGTTGTCCCGGCCGGAGAGGTACGGGTAGAAGGCCGGCCCCTCGATCAGCGCCCCGACCCCGGTGAGCCGGCCGGCGGTGGGCGGCCGGCCGAGCAGCCGGACCGTGCCGGCGGTGGGCCGGACCAGCCCGAGCAGCATGCGCAGGGTGGTGGTCTTGCCGGCGCCGTTGGGGCCGAGGAAGCCGTACACCTCGCCGGCCCGGACGGTGAGCTGGAGGTCCCGCACGGCGGTCAGGCCGCCGTACCGTTTGGTGAGCCCTTCGGTCTGCACTGGCAGGTTCATGCCACCGAGCGTGCCGCCGGGCGGCCGCCGGCACGTCGCCCCGGCGGCGGCTTCCGGACTACGTCCCCTGACGTAGTCAGACGGCGGCGAGCACGGCGGCCTCGACCCGGGCCCGGTCGGCGTCGGACGGCCAGCCGCCGACCAGGTAGAACGCGTCCACCACGTCGCCGCCGAGGGTGGAGATCCGGGCCGCCCGCACCTGGGCGCCGGCCTCGTCGAGGGCGCAGGTGACCCGGTAGAGCAGCCCGGCCGCGTCGGCCGCGCGCAGCTCCAGCAGCACCGCGTCGGTGGCCGCCTCCCGGTGCCAGACCACCCGGGGCGCGGCGCCCTGAGCGCGCGCGGCGAGGGCCCGGCCGCGCAGCCGCTGGGTGACCGAGACGTCGCCGGTGACCGCGCGGCGCAGGTCGGCGCGGAGCGCGATCGGGTCGGGGGCCAGGCCGTAGCGCGGCTGCACCCGGCACTGCACCAGGGCCCGGCCGTCGACCGTGGCGGCGTCCGCGGAGATCACCTCCAGCCGGTGCAGGGCCAGGCAGCCGGCCACCGTGGCGAGCAGGCCCCGCCGGTCGGCCGCGGCCACCGACACCCGGTCCTCCCCGAGGTGTACGACCGGCAGCGGCCCGGCGACCAGCGCCGGGTCGGGGGCCGGCGGGGCGGGCACCACACCGGTGTCCAGGGCGGTGCGCACCCGGGCGACCAGTTCGGCGACCAGCCGCCCCTTCCAGTCCGACCAGGCGGCCGGCCCGGTGGCCGCGGCGTCGGCCCGGACCAGGCCGTGCAGCAGGTCCAGGGTGGTGGTGTCGCCCACCCGCTCGGCGACCCCGGCCACGGTCTTCGGGTCGGAGAGGTCCCGCCGGGTGGCCACGTCCGGCAGCAGCAGGTGCAGCCGGACCAGCTTGGCGATCAGCGCCGCCTCGTCCTCGGGCAGCCCGATCCGGGTGGCCACCGCCTCCGCCAGGGGCGCGCCCACGGTGCTGTGGTCGCCCGGGAGGCCCTTGCCGATGTCGTGCAGGAACGCGCCGAGCAGCAGCAGGTCGGGGCGGTCCACGTCGCGGGTGTGCCGGCTCGCCTCGTACGCGGCCTGCACCAGGTGCCGGTCGAGGGTGAACCGGTGCACCGGGTTGTGCTGGGGCAGGCTGCGCAGCCTGGTCCACTCGGGCAGCCAGCCGTCGACGAGCCCGTACCGGTCGCAGGTCTCCCAGGCGGGCACCAGGCCGGGACCGGCGCCGAGCAGGGTGATGAGCGCGGCCCGGGCGGCCGGCGGCCAGGGCGCGGGCAGCGGCGGGCAGTACGCGGCCAGCCACTCGCAGGTGGCCCGGGCGATGGGCAGCCGGGTGGTGGCGGCCGCGGCGGCGACCCGCAGCGACAGGCTCGGGTCGGGGCGGGCGCCGATCGCGGCGCGGGCGAGCACCAGCTCGCCGTCCTGCTCGACCACGTCCCGGGCGACCGGACGGCGCAGTGGCCGGCCGCCGGCGGTCCGGTGCCGGCCGGCGCGGAGCCGGTCGGCGGCCCGCCAGGCGTCGTCGAGGGCGTGGCTGACGGTCCGGGCGTCCCCGGCCACCCGACGCAGCAGCGCGTCACCGTCCTCCAGGAGCAGCAGCTTCGCGACGCCGTCGCGTTCCTGGGCGACCAGCCGGTCGACCCGGCGGCCGACCTGCTGGTGCAGGGCGTCCCGGGTGTCCAGCAACCGCCGGTGGGCGGCGTGCACGGCGGGGCGGAGCGCGTCGGTGACGCCCGCGGTGGCGATGGCCCGCAGGAGGCCGACGTCGCGCAGCCCGCCGGCGGCCTCCTTGAGGTCGCCCTCGAGGAGGAAGGCCAGCTCGCCGTGGGTCTCCCAGCGGGCGGTGGTGATCTCCCGCAGCCGCGGGAGCTGCCGCACGGCGGTCCGCCGCCAGTGGTCGGCCGCGGTGCGGACGAGTTGGTCGGCCAGGGCCGGGTCGCCGGCCACGTGGCGGGCGTCGAGCAGGCCGAGGGCGACCTTGACGTCGTCCTGGGCCACGGAGAGCGCCTCGGCGACGGTCCGCACCGAGTGGTCCAGCCGCAGCCCGGCGTCCCAGATCGGATACCAGAGCGAGGCGGCCAGCTCGTCGGTGCCGGGCACCCCGGCGTGCAGCAGCACCAGGTCGAGGTCGCCGTGGGGCGCGCACTGGCGGCGGCCCAGCCCGCCGACCGCGATCAGCGCGATGCCGTCCCGCGCGGGGAAGATGCCGCGCAGCCAGGCGTCCAGGGCGTCGGCCCGGGCCGCCCGGGCCTCGGCGCCGATCCCCCCGGGTACGCCGGCGACCTCGTTGACCACGGGCCGGCCGTCCCCGGTGGGGTCGGTCGTCGTGGTCAACGAGGTCACGTCGGTCGGATCCGGCGTCAGAGGGCGTCGAGCCCGCGCTCGCCGGTGCGCACCCGGACGACCTCCTCGACGCCGGTCACCCAGACCTTGCCGTCGCCGATCTTGCCGGTCCGGGCGGCGCCCACGATGGCGTCGACGATCTTGTCGACGTCCATCTCGTCGGTGAGCACCTCGACCCGGATCTTGGGCAGGAACTCGACCGTGTACTCGGCACCCCGGTAGACCTCGGTGTGCCCCTTCTGCCGGCCGTAGCCCTGGACCTCGCTGACGGTCAGGCCGGCCACGCCGAGGGCGTGCAGGGCCTCCTTCACCGCGTCCAGCTGGTACGGCTTGATGACCGCGGTCACCAGCTTCATGTCCAACCCCTCCATCCCAGGAACGTTAACCGGCGACCTTCTCGCTGACCGGCTCGGCGGGCTCCTCCGCCGCGTCGGTGGGTTCCGGGGCCGGCTTGGCGGCGCCGATCCCGGCCATGGCGAACGCGCCCCCGCCGCTGCCGCCCGTGCTGGGCGACAGGTCGTACGCGCTCTCCGCGTGCTCGGCGACGTCGATGCCGTCGACCTCGGCCTCGGGGTCGGTGCGGAGCCCGATCAGGGCCTTGACGGCGAGGGCGATCACCGCGGCCACGGCGAACGAGTAGACCGTGACGATCCCGCTGCCCAACGCCTGACGGCCGAGCTGGGTGAGGCCGCCTCCGTAGAACAGGCCCTCGCCGCCGCCCAAGCCCTCGATGGCGGAGTTCACCTGGAGGGTGGCGAAGAAGCCGATGGAGAGCGACCCGATCCAGCCACCGACGAAGTGGACGCCCACCACGTCGAGCGAGTCGTCGAAGCCGAACCGGTACTTCAGGCTCACCGCGAGGGCGCAGACCGCGCCGGCGACGAGGCCGACCAGCACCGCCGGAAGCGGGGCGATGAAGCCACAGGCCGGGGTGATGGCGACCAGCCCGGCGATCGCGCCGGAGGAAGCGCCGACCAGGGTCGGCTTGCCGTTGCGCAGCCACTCCACGACGATCCAGCCGAGCACGGCGGCGGCCGTGGCGACCTGGGTGTTGACGAACGCCACCGCGGTGGTGCCGTCGACGGTCAGCTCGGAGCCGGCGTTGAAGCCGAACCAGCCGAACCAGAGCAGGCCGGCGCCGAGCGCGACGAGCGGCACGTTGTGCGGCTTGAAGCTCTCCTTGGGCCAGCCGATCCGCTTGCCGAGGACCAGCGCGAGACCGAGGGCCGCGGCACCGGCGTTGATGTGTACCGCGGTGCCGCCGGCGAAGTCCAACGCCTTGATCTTGGCGCCGATGAAGCCGCCGCCCCAGACCCAGTGCGCGACCGGGATGTAGACCAGGGTGAACCAGGCGAAGGCGAATAGCAGCCAGCCGGAGAACTTCAACCGGTCGGAAACCGCGCCGCTGATCAGGGCCACGGTGATGATGGCGAACATCATCTGGAAGACCATGAAGACGTACGTCGGGATGCCGGTGCCCGCGCCGAGGAAGAGCCACTCCTCGCCGATGAACTTCGTCTCCGTGCCGAGGTACTGGGTGAAGCTGCCGATCACGTTGTTGAGCCCGGCATTGCCGTTGGTGCCGAACGCCAGGGTGAAGCCGTAGATGACCCAGAGAACGGAGATGAGCCCGATGGAGCTGAAGCTCATCATCATCATGTTGAGTACGCCCTTGGACCGGTTCAGGCCACCGTAGAACAGGGCGAGACCCGGCGTCATGAGCAGCACGAGCGCAGACGACAGGAGCAACCAGGCGGTGTTGCCGGTGTTGATCTCCACGCTGCCTCCTCTCGGTGTGGTTGTCCTCCTTCCGACTGAGACCTGGCAGCATCGCCCGTCAGCCGGTTGCGCGGAAGCTTGCTCGGCGGCTGTTTCCTTCACCGACACCGCTCGATTTCCGGCGCGTGACGCGTTGTTTCCGGCGTGTGAAGAACGACGATCATTCCTGGGGAAAACGGGCAGAGCGGCCGTTCCGACGAGGAACCGGCCACTCTTCCGCCGACGCGGGTCAGCGCAGGGCGTACTCCAGGGCGTGCCGCTCGTAGTCGAGCAGCCGCAGGTCCCGCATCGGCCGGCGCAGGTGGCCCTTGTGCACGATCCGGACGAACGCCGGCTCGCCGGCCGCGGCCATCCGCCGGATGCCCTCCACGTGGTCGACGATCCGCTTGCGGATGGTCCGGATCAGCCGGTGCCGGTCCCGCGGGATCAGCCCGTAGGCGTCGGCGAAGAGGCGCAGCCGGCGCGGCCGGTCCGGGTGCTTCCAGCCGAGGGTGATCGAGTCCCGGTCGGAGAAGATCGGCACCCAGGTCCAGGCCGCGTACGCCACGTCGTAGATCCGGGCGCCGGGCGAGGCCAGGTCGAAGTCGATCAGCCCGAGGGTGCCGTCGGGCCGCCAGATCACGTTGTGCGGGGCGGCGTCGTGGTGGCAGATCACCTCGGTGTCCGGCGGGGGCGGGCCGAACGAGCGCCAGACCGCTCCGGGCGGCGGGGTGAAGCCGTACTGGGCGTCGTGGAACATCCGCAGCATGGTCGCCACGGTGACCAGGGCCTCGTCGGTGACCCAGTGCGGGGCCAGCGGGTACTCCCCGCACTCCCCCTCCAGGTACGACAGGACCTCCCGGTTGCGCTCGTCCATGCCGAGAGCGCGGGGCGCGCCGGTGAAGCCGACGTATTCCAGGTGCCGCAGCAGCGCGTGCACCGAGGGGGTCCACGGACCGGCGTTGCGCCGGACGGTGTCGCCCACCCGGACCACGGTGCTCACGTTCCCGCCGTGGAGCGGGATCTCCTGCGAAGTCACGTACGGTCTCCCGAGGCGTGGCGACGGGTGGCTGGGGTCGCGCCACCCCGCGTAGGCGCGATCGTCAGTCGTCACGTCGAGGCTACGCGTCCCGGGCGAGCGGCTCATTGCCGAGCAGCGCGTCGACGAACTGCGCCGGGTCGAACGGGGCCAGGTCGTCGGGGCCCTCGCCGAGGCCGACGAGCTTGACCGGGATGCCCAGCTTGCGCTGCACGGCGATCACGATGCCGCCCTTGGCGGTGCCGTCGAGCTTGGTCAGCACCACGCCGGTCACGTTGACCACCTCGGTGAAGACCCGGGCCTGCTCCAGGCCGTTCTGGCCGGTGGTGGCGTCGAGCACCAGCAGGGTCTCGTCGATGGGGCCGTGCTTCTCCACCACCCGCTTGACCTTGCCCAGCTCGTCCATGAGGCCGACCTTGTTCTGGAGCCGGCCGGCGGTGTCCACGAGCACGGTGTCGACCGCCGTGTCGATGCCCCGCTTCACCGCGTCGAAGGCGACGCTGGCCGGGTCGGCGGCCTCGGGGCCACGGACGGTCTCCGCGCCCACCCGGCCGCCCCAGGTCTCCAGCTGGTCGGCGGCGGCGGCCCGGAAGGTGTCGGCAGCGCCGAGCAGCACGGTCCGGCCGTCCGCGATGAGCACCCGGGCGATCTTGCCGCAGGTGGTGGTCTTGCCGGCGCCGTTGACCCCGACCACCAGCAGCACCGCCGGCACACCCTCCTTGGGGGCGGTCCGCAGCGACCGGTCCAGCGTCGGGTCGAGCGCGTTGACCAGCTCGGCGGAGAGCAGCGTGCGCAGCTCGTCGACCGACCGGGTGCCGAGCACCCGGGTCCGCTCGCGCAGCCGGTCGACGATCTCCCGGGTCGAGTCGATGCCGACGTCGGCGGTGATCAGGCTGTCCTCGATCTCCTCCCAGGTGTCCTCGTCGAGGCGGTCCCGGCTGAGCAGGCCGAGCAGGCCCTTGCCGAAGACGTTCTGCGAGCGGGACAGCCGGGAGCGCAGCCGGACCAGCCGGCCGGCGGTGGGCTCGGGGACCTCGATGGTGGGCAGCGGCGGCGCCTCGACCACCGGCGGCGGCTCGACCAGCACGCCGGTGCGCAGGTCCGACTCCGCCGCTTCGACCGGCGGCCCGGCCAGGTCCTCCTCGGCCCGGGTGTCGACCTCCGTCTCCGGCAGCGGCGGCTCGGGGCGCCGGCGCAGCCGGGGCACCACGAGGCTGAGGCCGCCGAGGATCAGCGCCACGAGCAGGGCGAGTGCGACGAGGAGGTATTCCTTCATGCCCGAAATCCTGTCAGATGCCGGCGACGGCGTCCCACTCACCGCCTCGGCACGTGAACGAGCTGCGGGTACGCTCGCGGCTGGAAGGCGTGCCGCAACCGCCGGCCGGGTAGGGAAAGGCCAAACGATCTTCGTCGGAGGTGCGTCGTGCCCGCTGCCCGCCTGCTCATCGGCCCCCTGCTGCGCCGGGTGGTCGGCACGCGGGCGACCGTCTGGGTGGAGACGAGCGGGCCCGCGGTGGTCACCGTGCGCACGGCCGGCGGCGCCACCGGCAGCGCGGCCACCTTCTCGGCGTACGACCACCACTACGCGATCGTGGTGGTGTCGGGGCTGGCCCCGGAGAGCAGCGCCACCTACGAGGTGCTGATCGACGACGAGGTGGCCTGGCCGGTGCCCGAGAGCGGCTTCCCGCCCAGCGTGATCCGGACCCGGGCGGCGGACGACCGGGACCAGCCGGTGACCCTGGTCTTCGGCTCCTGCCGGGAGACCACCCAGCACGCCACGGCACGCCGGCTGCCCCCGGACGCGCTGGACGCGTACGCCCGGCGGCTGATCGCCGCCCCCGACCCGGACGCGCTGCCCGACCTGCTGGTGCTCCTCGGTGACCAGGTCTACGCGGACGAGACCTCGCCGACGGTGCGCCGGCTGCTCAAGCGGCGGCGGCGCCGGCCGAAGGGCGCCCCGGCCACCCAGGTGGTCAGCTTCGACGAATACACCAAGCTCTACCTGGAGTCCTGGCGCGACCCGGAGATCCGCTGGCTGCTCTCCACCGTGCCGAGCGTGATGATCTTCGACGACCACGAGATCATCGACGACTGGAACACCTCGGCGTCCTGGCGGGCGGACATGCGCGCCCAGCCCTGGTGGGCGGAGCGGATCCGCAGCGGCCTGGCCTCCTACTGGGTCTACCAGCACCTGGGCAACCTGGCCCCGGACGAGATCGCCGCCGACCCGGTCTACGCCAAGGTGATGGCCGCCGAGGACGCCACCGGCGTGCTGCACGAGTTCGGCACGCGGGTCGACCAGGAGGCCGACGTCGCGCACGACACCGAGCGCTGGCGGGCCGTGCAGTACCAGTGGAGCTACGCGCTGGACCTGGGGCGGACCCGCCTCGTCATGCTGGACAACCGCTCCAGCCGGGTGCTCGACTCCGGCAACCGGGCGATGCTGCCGCCGGGCGAGTGGTCCTGGTTCCTGGACCGGGCGCACGGCGTCTACGACCACCTGGTGGTCGGCGCCTCGCTGCCCTGGCTGCTCCCGCCCGGCATCCACCACGTCGAGGCGTGGAACGAGAAACTCGCCGACTCCCGCCGGCCCTGGGTCGCGAAGCTCGGCGAGCAGCTGCGCCGGGCGTTGGACCTGGAGCACTGGGCCTCGTTCCGGCGTTCCTTCGAGGCGCTCGGCGAGCTGTTCGCCCGGCTGGGCAGCGGCACGGCACCGCGCGAGGGCGCCCGGGTCGGCGCCGGGCCGGCGTACTCCCGACCGGCCTCGATCAGCGTGCTCTCCGGGGACGTCCACCACTCGTACGTGGCCCGGGCCCGGTTCGCCGACCGGGGCGTGCGCACCCCCGTGCACCAGCTCACCTGCTCGCCGATCCACAACCAGGTGCCGGCCGGGATGCGCCCGCTCATGCGGCTCGGCTGGAACCCGGGGCCGGCCGGCGCGGCCCGGGCGCTGGCCCGCTCGGCCGGCGTGCGCCGCCCGCTGGTGCGGTGGAAGAAGCTGGCCGGACCCTACTTCGGCAACGCGGTGGCCACGCTGACCCACCAGGGCCGGGCGGCCGACGTGGTGATCGAGGGCACCACCAGCGACGGGCACCTGCGCACCGTGGCGCGCCAACGGCTCAGCGACGAGGTGTGAGTACCCTCTCAGCGTGGACGAGACGCTGCGCGCCGTGGAGCACGAACTGACCGCGCTGCTGCGGCGCGGGCGCGCCCTCTCCTGGGAGATCGCCCGCGAGGTCCATCCCAACCTGGAGCCGAACGCCTACGGGCTGCTGCTCTGGCTGCGCCGGTCCGGCTCGATCCGGCTCACCGACCTGGCCGCCAAGCTGGGCATCGGCAAGGGCACGCTGAGCCGGCAGATCGGCGGCCTGGAGGCGCTGGGCCTGGTCCGGCGTGACCCGGACCCGACCGACCGGCGGGCCGCCCAGCTCAGCCTCACCGAGGAGGGGACCCGCCGGTTCGACGCGGCGCGGGCGGCCCGACTCGGACAGATCACACGCTCGCTGGAATCCTGGCCGAAACAGGACGTCGAGGACTTCGCCCGGCTGATGCACCGGTTCAACGAGACCTTCTGACCGGATCCGCACCGGAATAAGACCTGCACCACGTGCGGTTGTTGCTTGAGGCAACCAAGCCATACGGTTGCCCGAGGCAACTCTTCCCCCGTCTTTTCCGGAGGCATTCCACGATGACGCAGGCGACAGCGCCCACCCGGGCGACCGCCGTCGACATGTCCCACCGGCAGATCCTGGAGGCGCTCTCCGGCCTGCTGCTGGGCATGTTCGTCGCGATCCTCTCCTCCACGGTCGTCTCGAACGCGCTGCCGCGGATCATCACCGAGCTGCACGGCGGCCAGTCCGCGTACACCTGGGTGGTCACCTCGACGCTGCTGGCGACCACGGCGACCACCCCGATCTGGGGCAAGCTGGCCGACCTAACCAGCAAGAAGATCCTGGTCCAGCTCGCCCTGACCATCTTCGTGCTGGGCTCGGTGCTGGCCGGGCTCTCCCAGTCCACCGGCCAGCTCATCGCCTGCCGGGTGCTCCAGGGCGTGGGGGCGGGCGGTCTCACCGCCCTGGCCCAGGTGATCATGGCGACGATGATCGCCCCGCGCGAGCGCGGCCGGTACAGCGGCTACCTCGGAGCGGTGATGGCCGTGGGCACCATCGGCGGCCCGCTGATCGGCGGCGTCATCGTCGACACCGACTGGCTCGGCTGGCGCTGGTGCTTCTACGTGGGCGTGCCGTTCGCCGTCCTCGCCCTGGTCGTGCTCCAGAAGACCCTGCACCTGCCGGTGGTCAAGCGCGAAGCGAAGATCGACTGGTGGGGCGCCACCCTGATCACCGCGGCCGTCTCGCTGCTGCTCATCTGGGTCACCCTGGCCGGCGACAAGTACGCCTGGCTGTCCTGGCAGAGCGCCGTCATGGTGGCCGGCGCCGTGCTGCTCGGCGCGCTCGCCCTCCGGGTCGAGAACCGGGCCGCCGAGCCGATGATCCCGCCGCGCCTGTTCCGCAACCGCACCATCACCCTCGCCGTGATCGCCAGCATCGCGGTCGGCGTGGGCATGTTCGGCGCCTCGGTCTTCCTGGGCCAGTACTTCCAGATCAGCCGCGGCGAGAGCCCGACCATGTCCGGCCTCATGACCCTGCCGATGATCCTCGGCCTGCTGGTGGCCTCCACCGTGGTCGGCCGGATCATCACCAACACCGGCCGCTGGAAGCGCTACCTGGTCGCCGGCTCGGCGCTGCTCACCGTCGGCTTCGCGCTGATGGGCACCATGCGGGCGGACACCCCGTACTGGCGGCTCGCCGTGTTCATGGCACTGATCGGCCTCGGCCTGGGCATGACCATGCAGAACCTGGTCCTCGCCGTGCAGAACACCGTCGGCCCGCACGAGCTCGGCGCGGCCAGCTCGGTGGTGGCCTTCTTCCGCAGCCTGGGCGGCGCGATCGGGGTGAGCGCCCTCGGCGCGATCCTCGGCCACAAGGTCAAGGACTACCTCGCCGAGGGACTCGCCGGGCTCGGCATTCCGGCGTCCAGCTCCGGCAGCGGCGGTACCCTGCCGAACGTGCACACCCTGCCCGCACCGATCCGCGCGGTCGTCGAGGCCGCCTACGGGCACGGCGCCGGGGACATCTTCCTGGCCGCCGCCCCGTTCGGGCTGATCGCGCTGCTCGCGGTGCTCTTCATCAAGGAGGTGCCGCTGCGCCGGAACAACAGCGACGCGATCTCCGCCGAGGTCGAGCGGGAGTCGACCGTCGCGGCCGGCGCCGGCGCTCCGGTGGTACGCACGGGCGGACGGGACTGACCCGATGGACGCCCCCGAGCGTGAGAAGTACGGCCCGGAGGCCCGGCCGCTGCCGTTCGAGCGCGGCACGGACGGGCCTCGGGTGGTGCTGGTCGGCGTCGACGGCAGTCGCACCTCCCTGCGCGCCGCCTCGTACGCGGCCGGGCTGGCCCGCCGGCAGGGCGCCGGGCTGGTGGTGGTCTTCGTCAGCTCGCCGGCCCCCTACACCGGGATCATGTCCGGGGTGGTGGCCGGGGCGGTCCAGCAGACCCACGACGAGCTGGCCGCCGAGCTGCGCGAGGAGTGCCGGCGCGGCGCGGAGGAGCTGGGCCTGCCGGTGACCTTCCTGTGCCGCCGCGGCGACGCGTACGCCGAGCTGTGCAAGGCGGCCGACGAGCACCGCGCCGACCTCGTGGTGGTCGGGTCGTCCGAGCAGGCCGGCCACAAGCTGGTCGGCTCGGTCGCCACGCGGCTGGTGCGCACCGGCCGCTGGCCGGTCGTGGTGGTGCCCTGAAATCCGGTCGCGGCCGTCGCACCCGGGCCGGAGGATGGCCGGATGACCTGGAGAGCACCTGAGATCGACCGCAGCCACGAGCCCTACGTCGGTGACGAGCGCACCATGCTGGAGGGCTGGCTCGACTTCCACCGCGACACCCTGCTGCACAAGTGCGCCGGCCTGACCGCCGAACAGCTCCGGACGGCGAGCGTCGAGCCGTCCACCCTGACCCTGCTCGGGCTGGTCCGGCACCTGGCCGACGTGGAGCGCTGGTGGTTCCGGATCCGCGCAGCCGGGGAGGACATCCCCGGCCTCTACGACGGCGACGAGGACCCGGACGCGGATTTGAACGCCGTCGCCGACGCCGACCCGGCGGAGACCTTCGCGGTCTTCCGTGCCGAGGTCGAGGCGGCCCGGAAGGCCGCCGCCGGCCTGTCACTGGACCACACCTTTTCGCGCCCCCGCCGCGACGGCAGCGCCGACGAGATGAACGTCCGCTGGGTCTACGTGCACATGATCGAGGAGTACGCCCGGCACAACGGCCACGCCGACCTGATCCGCGAGCGGATCGACGGCGTCACCGGCGACTGACCGGCCCCCCGATCGGCGAACGACGCCGCCCGAACGGCTACCCGCCGACTCCGATCTTCCGCCATTGACGATCTTGGGCAACGCTCCGCAGACTTGGGCCGTCCTACAGCTGAACGGATTGTGGCCGGATCCGTTCCCGCCACCGACGCGCCCCTCGACGGCCGCCGCGCGGATCGCCTGGCCGCGTCGTTCGGGGGAGCGCAATCATGGTCGGCGGGGGCGGGATCAGGCACACCCGGAGAAGGGCGCTGGGCATCCTCGGCGCGGTCGGGACGGTGCTGCTGGACGCGTGTTCTCCGGCGCGCCCACCGTCCGGCCCCGCCCCGCGCGTCGACCACCACTACGCGGGTGATCCGACCGGACCGGACCCGGCGACCGCGCCCCTGCCCGCCGCCGGGTCGGTGCCGGTCGTCGGGGAGAACGCCCGGCCCGGCGCCGTCGACTTCCGCCTGACCGGGCACCGGTTCGCCACGGACCGGGGCGGCGAGATCGCCGGCTACGTCCACGCCACCAGCGTCGCGCCCGGCGAGGAGCTGCGGTTCCAGGTCTCGGTCGCCCGGCCCCAGCGGTACCGGATCACCGTCTTCCGGGTCGGCCACTACGCCGGTCGCGGAGCCCGGCAGGTGACGGTCAGCCCGTGGCTCGACGGGTTCCCCCAGGAAGCGCCGACGATCGACGCGGAGACCGGCGCGGTGCGGTGCGGGTGGCGCACGGACTGGCGACCGACCGTGGCAGCGGACTGGGCGAGCGGTCTCTACCTGGCACTGCTCGCCAGCGCCAGCGGCCACCACCAGTGGATCCCGTTCGTGGTACGCCAGCCGCAGCCCGCGAGCGCTGCGCTCGTGGTGCTGCCCACCAGCACCTGGCAGGCGTACAACCGGTGGCCGGAGGACGGGCGGACCGGGGCCAGCCTCTACTACGGCTTCGACAGCGCGGGGCACCGCAGCGGGGCGCACCGGGCCCGGGCGGTCAGCCACGACCGGCCGTACGCCGGTAACGGCGTGCCGGCGCTGGCCGACCACGACATCGGCTTCGTCCAGTGGGTGGAGGGGCAGAGCTTCGACCTGGCCTACGCCACCAGCGAGGACCTGCACACCGGGCGGGTGGACCCGGCCCGGTACCGGGCGGTGGTCTTCCCGGGTCACGACGAATACTGGTCGACGCCGATGCGCCAGGCGGTCGTCACGGCCCGCGACGCCGGCACCAGCCTGGTCTTCCTCGGTGCCAACAACTGCTACTGGCGCATCGCCTACGGTGCCGACGACCGGTTGGTCCGGTGCGCCAAGGAGAAGCGGCCGGCGTCCGGCCCGCTACCGCTCACCATGAGGTGGCGGTCGGCGGGCCATGCCGAGCAGCAGTTCATCGGGGCGCAGTACGTCAGCGTCGTCGACGGGTACGCCCCGCTGGTGGTCCGCGGCAGCCAGCACTGGTTCTGGGCGGGCACCGGTGTCCGGGACGGCGACCTGATTCCCGAGGTCGTGTGGGGCGAAGCCGACCAGTGCATGCCCGGCGTCGCCGAGCCCACGGCGACGGAACGCACGCTGCTGGCCGAATCCCCCTACCGGCACGAGGGCGCGCCGCAGCGGCAGCAGAGCCGGCTCTACCGGGCCCCGTCCGGGGCCTGGGTGTTCGCCGCCGGCTCACTGGGCTGGACCCGGGTGCTCGCCGACCCGGCGGTGGCCGACCCGCGGTTGGCCCGGGCCACGCTCAACCTGCTGAGGCGGGTGGTCGCCGGCGAGCCGCGCGCCGCGACGGTCTGACGCCGACGGCCGGGCCGGCGCCCGGCACGCCGGCCCGCAGCATTTGCTCGCCGAGCGGGGTGAGCGCGTGCCGCACCGCCGAACCGGTCCGGTGGCTGGTGATCAGCCCGGCCGCCCGCAGGGTCGCCGCGTGCTGGCTGGCCGAGGCGAGCGAAACACCGACCACCCGGGCCAGTTGCGAGGTGGTGGGCGTATCGGTCGCCGCCGCCAGCACGGCCGCCCGGGTCCGCCCCAGCAGGTCCGCCAGCGGCGTGCCGGTGGTCAGCTCCCGCCGGGTCGGCCGGATCGGGTACGCCAGCACCATCGGGCCGTTCGGGTCGTCCAGCACCACGGGCTGCGGCACGAAGTACGACGGCACCAGCGTCACGCCGCGGCCGTCGGGCGTCAGCACCACCCCCGCGCCGAACGCGCACTCGTACGACAACTCGTAGGACCGACCGTTCGGCGCGAAGCGCAGGTGCGGGCTGAGGTCGCGCAGCACCCGGTCGATCCCGGCCTCCGCCAGGGCGCGGCCGCGCACCGCCCGGTCCGCGTGCACCGTCGCGACGACGGTTCGCCAGTAGGGGCCCACCGCGACCGCGTGGAACGCCACCATGGCCTCCCGCAGGAGTCGCCGCGCGCCAGGATCGCCGGCGGCGAGCGGCCCGACGCGGGCCGGCAGGTCGCCCGCCTCGATCCGGGGGCGCAGCTCGGCGGCGAGGACCTTGGTCGGGGTGCTGTCCACCTCGGCGACCGCCCCGGCCAGGTCGCTGCCGAGACCGGGCGGGGTGAGGAAGTCGGGGAACCAGTCCGAGCGCCCGCACAGGTCCAGGTAGGGGCGCATGGGCGCGGTCAGCGCGGCCCGGGTCCGGGCACGCCAGGCGGCCAGGTGGACCGGCAGCCCCGATCGGAGGACGCGCTGCCCGGCCGCCCCCAGCTCCAGCAGCACCGACGGGGCCGAGCGCAGCACGGTCCGGCCGAGGTCCGTCGCGGTCAGGCGGAGCGTCACCACGGGGCCGACGCTAGTACGACGTGCCGCCGGCGGCCGTACCCTTTCGGCCACGGTTGAAAGGGCCTGCCGGCGTCTCGCCGCTCAGGTGACGCTCGGGCCATGAGAATGCTGCTCGCCGCCACCACCGCCGGTCTGGCCGTGGTGGCCGCCACCGTCCCCGGCCCGGCGCTCGCCGCGGCGCCCCACCCCACCACCTACGTCGTGTCCCGGGACCCGGCGGTCCGGCCCGAGGGCATCGCCGTGGCTCCCGACGGCACCATGTACGTCACCAGCGTCACCACCGGCGCCGTCTACCGCGGCCACACCGGCCGGGCGGAGCTGCGGCCGTTCCTGCCCGCGGGCGGCGACGGCCGGAGCGCGGCCGCCGGGGTGCACCTCGACCGGCAGGGCCGGATCTTCGTGGCCGGCTGGGACACGGGCGCCCTGTTCGTGCACGCCCGGGACGGCGCTCTGCTGGCCCGGCGGGACGCCGCCGGCGCCGCCCTCAACGACCTGGCGATCACCGAGGACGCCGTCTACGTCACCGACTCGGCCACCGCGACCGTGTGGCGGGCGCCGCTCGGCGCCGGGCGGGTCGGGGAACTCGTCCCGTGGCTGACCGCCGCCGACTTCCCGGCTCCGCCCGGCTTCCTGAACGGGATCGTGGTCACCGGCGACGACCGGCTCGCGCTCGTCGCCGATCAGGGCACCGGCGAGCCCGGCACCGAGCGGCTGTGGCGGGTGGACCTGGCCGGGCGGACGGTCACCGCGGTCGATGTTGTCGGCGGCCAACTGGGCGCCGACGGCCTGCTGCTCGAAGGCGACCGGCTGTACGGGGTGGTGAACTTCCCGGACGGCGCGGGCGGCTCGCGCTTCGCGGTGAACCTGGTACGGCTCGACGCCGACCGGCGCAGCGCGCGGCTGGTCCGGCAGTCGCAGCCGGCCGGCCTGGCCGAGTCACCGACCACCATCGCGCGGGACGCCGACCGGCTGCTCTGGGTGAACAGCCAGCTCAACGCCACCGCGCCCGCCCCGCCCTTCACCGTCACTCCGGTCCGCGGCCTGTGCTGACCGCCCGAGGACCGGCTCAGTAGGCCAGCGCGGCGCGCAGGTAGCGCAGGTCGGCGGGGCCGCTCCAGCGGTGCGCGGAGAGCCCCGCCACCCGGGCGCCGGCCACCGCGCGGTCCTCGTCGTCGACGAACAGCACCCGGGCCGGCGGGGTCTCCAGCGCCTCGCAGGCCGCCTGGAAGTATTCCTTCGCCGGCTTGTGGACCCCGACCACCGAGGAGTTGACCACCACGTCCAGCTCGTCGGTGAGGTCGAGCGCGGCCAGGTCGGCGTCGAGCACGTCGGTGGCGTTGGTGCCGAGCCCGACCCGGACGCCGGCCGCCCGGACCTCCCGGATGAAGGCGAGCACGTCGGGGTCGACCTCGCCCCGGTAGCGCTGCCACGCGTCCACCGCGGCCCGGGCCCGGCCCGCGTCACCGACCGAGGGGGTGAGCGCGTCGACCACGCTGGTCATCCACTCGGCGTGGCTGACCTTGCCGGTGAGCACCGGCTGGAGCAGCCCCCAGGACATGGCGATCTCGCCGAGGACGCCCTCGGTCAGCCCGTACTCCCGCTCGACCCGGGCGGCCACCGCCGGGTCCCAGCGGCGCAGCACGCCGTCGAAGTCCACCAGGAGCGCCGTGGCGCGTTCCCGACTCACTCGCTGTTCCCCTGCCCCTCGTCGTCGGCCCGGTTGAGCCGCTGGCTGATCACCTGGGTGACACCGCTGCGCATGGTCACGCCGTAGAGCGCGTCGGCGATCTCCATGGTCCGCTTCTGGTGCGTGATCACGATGAGCTGGCTCTTCTCCCGGAGCTGGGCCAGCAGCGTGATCAGGCGGCCCAGGTTGACGTCGTCGAGGGCCGCCTCCACCTCGTCCATGATGTAGAACGGGCTGGGCCGCGCGCGGAAGATCGCCACAAGCATGGCCACCGCGGTCAGCGACCGCTCGCCGCCGGAGAGCAGCGAGAGCCGCTTGATCTTCTTGCCCGGCGGCCGGGCCTCGACCTCGACACCGGTGGTGAGCAGGTCCTCCGGGTCGGTGAGCACCAGCCGCCCCTCGCCGCCGGGGAAGAGCACGGTGAACACCTGCTCGAACTCCCGGGCGGTGTCCTCGAACGCGCTGGCGAAGACCTCCAGGATCCGGTCGTCCACGTCCTTGACCACGGTGAGCAGGTCCCGGCGGGTGGCCTTGAGGTCCTCCAGCTGCTCGGAGAGGAACTTGTAGCGCTCCTCCAGCGCGGCGAACTCCTCCAGCGCCAGCGGGTTGACCTTGCCGAGCAGGGCCAGCTCCCGCTCCGCCTTGGCGGCCCGCTTCTCCTGCACCGGCCGCTCGTAGCGCACCGGCTCGGGCACCGGCGTGCCCTCCTTCTCCGCCGCCGCGAGATCCGCGTCGGTGGGCGGGACGAGCTGGTCGGGGCCGTATTCGGCGATGAGGGTGGCCACGTCGAGGCCGAAGTCCTCGGCCGCCTTCGCCTCCAGCTGCTCGATGCGCAGCCGCTGCTCGGCGCGGGCCACCTCGTCCCGGTGCACCTGGCTGGTCAGCCGCTCCAGCTCGGCGCCGAGCCGCTTGGCCGCGCCGCGTACCTCGGAGAGCTCGGCCTCGCGGGCGGCGCGCTCGCGGGCCACGGCGTCGCGGTGCTCCTCGGCCCGGGCGATCGACGCGGTGAGCCGGGTGAGCGCCTCGCGGGCGCCGCCGACCACGGCCCGGGCGATCTCCGCGCCGCGGGTGCGGGCCGCGCGCCGGGCGGCCGCGCGCTCCCGCGCGGCCCGCTCGGCGTTCGCCTGCCGGGCGAGGGAGTCGGCCCGGCCGGCGATCGAGGAGACCCGCTCCTCGGCGGTACGCACGGCGAGCCGGACCTCCATCTCGTTCTGCCGGGCCTGCGGCACCATGGCGGCGAGCTGGTCGCGTTCCTCGGTGGACGGTTCGGCGTCGAGCGGGGTGTCCTCGGCCAGCCGGAGCCGCTCCTCCAGCTCGGCCAGGGCCTGCAGATCGCGTTCCCGGGCGGCCTCGGCGCGGGACCGGGACTCGCCGAGCCGGTCGGTCTCCGCCCGGGCCGACCGGGCGGCCGCGCCCAGCTCGGCGAGGCGGCGGGCGGCGGCGTTGCGGTGGCTCTCCGCCTCCCGCTTGGCGGCGGCGGCATGCTGCACGGCCTCCTTGGCCACGGCCACCTCGGCGCGCGCCTCGACCAGTTGCTCGCGCAGCTCGGCGCTGGTCCGCTCGGCGGTGGCCCGGTTGACCCGGGCCTCCTCGACGGCCGCCTGCACCTCGATGTAGCTGGGCGCCTTGGCCGACCCGCCGGCCGCCGCGTACGCACCGACCACGTCACCGTCGGGGGTGACCGCGCGCAGCTCCGGGTTGCCGGCGACCAGCTCGGCCGCGGCGGCGAGGTCGTCGACCAGCACCACGTCGCGCAGCGCCCGGTGCACCGCCGGGCGGATCTCGGCGGAGCACTCCACCAGGTCGGGGGCCCAGCGGGCGCCGTCGGGCAGCTTCGGGCGCAGCGCGTCGGCGGAGCCGGCCATGCCGGGGCCGGCGGGGCTGCCGACCAGCAGGCCGGCCCGGCCGGCATCGGAGATCTTGAGCAGCCGCATCGCCTCGACGGCCTCGTCCACCCCGCTGACCGCGACCGCGTCGGCGAGGCCGCCGAGCGCGGCGGCGAGCGCGGCCTCGTTGCCCGGGGCGACGGTGAGCAGCCCGGAGAGGCTGCCGAGCAGGCCGGGCACCTGGTCGGCGCGGGCCAGCAGCGCGCCCGCGCCGTCCTTGCGGCGCAGGCCGAGGGCGAGCGCCTCCTCGCGGGCCTTCCAGGTGGCCGCGTCCTTCTCGGCGGTCCGCTCGGCGTCGGCGAGGCTGCGCACGGCGGCCTGGGCCTGCTCGTGCACGGCGACCGCCTCGGCGTGCCGGGCGTCCAGGTCGGCGTTGTCCCGGTCGGCCTCGGTGGACTGCTCGGCGACCGCGTCGAGTTCGGCCTGGGCCTTCTCGGCCCGGGCGAGGGCGTCGGTGTGTGCGGCGGCGAGCCGTTCGATCTCCTCGCCGGCGCTGGTGGTCCGGGCCCGGGCGGAGTTGACCTGGCCGGTCAGCCGGGCCAGCCCCTCCCGCCGGTCGGCGATGGCCTTGGCCGCGGCGACCAGCTCCCGCTCCGCGGCGGCGAGCTGCCGTTCCAGCTCCTGCCGGTGCTCGACCGCCTCGGCGAGTCGGATCTGGTCCTCGGTGAGGGCGGCGCGCAGCTCCTCCTCCTGCTCGCGGACCCGCCGGGACTCGGCCTCCAGCTGGTCCGGGTCGCGCCCGGGGCGCTCGTCGTCGGGGGTGGCGCTGAGGTGCCGCAGCCGTTCCCGGGCGAGCTGCTCGATGGAGCGGAACCGCTCCTGGAGCGCGGAGAGCTTGTACCAGGTGTCCTGGGCCGCGGCGAGCAGCGGGGCGTCCTCGGCCAGCGCCGCCTCCAGCTCGCCGAGGCGGGCCTGCACCTCGCCGTGCTCGGCCTCGATCTGCTCGCGCCGCTCGCGCACCGCCGTCTCGTCGGCGATCTCCCGGTCCAGCGTGGTGCGCAGGGTGTGCAGGTCGTCGGCGAGCAGCCGCAGCCGGGCGTCGCGCAGGTTGGCCTGGATGGCGGCGGCCCGGCGGGCCACCTCGGCCTGCCGGCCCAGCGGCTTGAGCTGGCGGCGCAGCTCGGCGGTGAGGTCGGTGAGCCGGTTGAGGTTGGTCTGCATCGCGTCGAGCTTCCGCAGCGCCTTCTCCTTGCGCTTGCGGTGCTTGAGGACGCCGGCCGCCTCCTCGATGAACGCCCGCCGGTCCTCCGGCTTGGCGTGCAGCATGCCGTCGAGCCGGCCCTGCCCGACGATGATGTGCATCTCCCGGCCGATGCCGGAGTCCGAGAGCAGCTCCTGGATGTCCAGCAGGCGGCAGGAGTCGCCGTTGATCTCGTACTCGCTCTCGCCGGAGCGGAACATCCGGCGGGTGATGGAGACCTCGGTGTACTCGATCGGCAGCGCGCCGTCGGTGTTGTCGATGGTGAGGGTGACCTCGGCCCGGCCGAGCGGCGCCCGCCCCGCGGTGCCGGCGAAGATGACGTCCTCCATCTTGCCGCCGCGCAGCGCCTTGGCGCCCTGCTCGCCGAGCACCCAGGCGATGGCGTCGACGACGTTGGACTTGCCGGAGCCGTTCGGGCCGACCACGCAGGTGATCCCGGGCTCCAGCTTCAACGTCGTCGCGGAGGCGAAGGATTTGAAACCCTTCACCGTCAGGCTCTTGAGATGCACCTTCTCGATCCTCGTCCGGTGGCCGCCGTACCGTCGCCGGCCGCGCGGACCTGGTGAACCCGCAGACTAACCCGCGGGTGGGAGGAGCCGGCCACGCGACCCACCCGGGTGCCGGAGCTGTCCGGTTTCCGGTGATGTGGCGCACGCCACGGAAAAGGGCAAGATCAGAACCTCGGGACGCAATTCCGGGACGGCCGCCAAGATCGCGGAATGCGGTCCGGAAAACAAAAAGCTGCGCGCCGGCACTGGGTGTCGGCGCGCGTTTTCTGTGTGGTGCGATTCAGTTTTCCGACAACCGGAGATCAGGTCAGCGCGGGCTCGGCCAGTCGGAGGAGGTCGTCAGCCTCCGACGCAGCCGCCGCAAGCCGATCGTTGTCGGCGCGCAGACGCGTGATCTCGAACTCCAGTGCCTGAACCCTGGCACGCAGTCGGGTGACCTCGTCGAGCATGCGCCGGTCGGGCGCTGCACCTACGTGGCCGTAGAGGGCCTTCGCCATGCTGACTCCTTGATATGCGCTGCCGGAAAGGCCGGCCAACGCGCGCCCATGATGTTCGCGGCTGCCATCCCCGCGAAATCCGGGCATGGCTGGGCGCGACTGGCGACACCTATATATTGAGCCGAACCCCCCTCCTTCGTCAAGTTCCCGCAGGCCGTAGATCATCTCCACGTCCACCGGTCCACTTGTCGGGGGGTTGCCACAAGGCGCGGACACGCTCTGTCCGGACGCCTTTACTGTACGCCCGGGAATGTGTGAACGCCTCACCCTTGCTGTCTGGTTCCCCTTAACTCTTTCTTAGCCACGTTGCCGCAGCTCGCGCCGCGCCCGTAGCGTCACCCCGGCCCGCAACCGACCCGTGGAGGGGACAGGCGTGTACCGCTGGACCGACCCGATCGAACCGGATGGCGTTCCCCGACGCCCCGAGCCGCCGACCGACGAGGGACCGGCCTGGCTCACCGACCGGCCCGAGCCGCGGTCGTCGTACCTCTTCGGGGACGAGCCGGAGCAGCCCCGCCCGGACTGGACCGAGGCGCCCACCGGCGTCTGGCGGGCCGACGCTCCGGCCACCCCGTGGCGGGACGACCCCACTGGAGAGCGCACCGGCAACCTCCCCGCCGCCGGTGCCGCTTCGCACGGGTGGGCCGACGCCGGGCGGTACGCCGACGCCGACCGGACCGGGTACTCCCCGGCCGTCGAGCCGCCGGCGTACGGCCCGGCGGCCCACCCGGGCGGGCCGACCTCCCCGTACGAGCCGGCCGCCGGCTGGCACACCGACGAGCAGGCCGCCGGCTGGCACGCCGACCAGCGGTCCACCGGCTGGCACGCGGACGAGCAGCCCACGGCCGCCTGGCAGCCGACCGCCGACGAGCGGCCGACGGCCTCCTGGCAGGCCGTCACCGACGCCCCGGCCGAGGACACCGGCCGGCACCGGCAGCGGCGCCGGCTGCCGCGTCCCCTCCTCATCGGTGGGGCCGCCGCCGCGGCGACCCTCGTGGTGAGCCTCGGCGTGGGCGCCGTGCTGCTGCCCGGCGGTGACCAGCGGACCGAGCGGACCTCCGCCGACGACCCGGTGGCGGCCGCCCCGTTCGCACCCGAGGGCACCGAGGCGGCCCCCGGCGACGCGCTCGCCCCGGACTCGGCCAGCCCCACCGCCGCGCCGACCAGCGCCCGGCCGACCCCGACGAAGAAGCCGACCCCGAAGCCGAGCCGGTCCACCGCGCCGTCCCGGCAGCTGGAGCGGAGCACCGCGCCGAGCAGCACGGGCGCCAAGACGACCTCGTCCAACGGGATCAGCGCCGAGCTGCGACAGGTCGTCGACCTGGTCAACCAGGAGCGGGCCAAGGCCGGCTGCAAGGCGCTGACCATCGACAACAAGCTGATGCTCGCCGCTCAGCGGCACAGCCAGGACCAGGCCGACCACAAGACCATGTCGCACGACGGCAGCGACGGCAGCGACGTGGGCGACCGGCTCGACCGGGTCGGCTACGCCTGGCGGTCCTACGGCGAGAACGTCGCCTGGAACCAGCAGAGCCCGGCCGCGGTGATGGACGCCTGGATGAACTCCCCGGGGCACCGGGCGAACATCCTGAACTGCTCGTTCACCGAGATCGGCGTGGGCGTGGCGCGGAGCAACGGGCCGTACTGGACGCAGGACTTCGGCACCCCGCGCTGAGCGGCGAGTCGTGACCGGGCCCGCGCTCGTTGACCGGGTGAGGTACGCCGGGGACGCCTGAGCCGTGCCGGCCCCCGTGGCCGGCGCACCGGGGCCGCCGGAGACGTACCGGCAGGGGGCGGGGTGCCGCCCGCGACCCGGGAGCTGTCGATGCGGATCCGGCCGGCGTGGAAGGGCGACCAGCAGGCCGCCGAGGACGAACGGCCAGGAACGCTTGCTCATCGGGCACCTCCGGCGACCGGGAC
>NZ_JBEXLR010000057.1:0-38393 GCF_040610095.1 Micromonospora sp. NPDC004540 | reverse complement strand
GGCAGGACAAGGTCCGGCCGCGGGGTTTCGGTACCCGCCGCCGACAGGTGGGGCAGGTGGAGGACGTGCCGCGTTCGTCGACCAGCCGGACGTTGGCCGCACCTCGTCAGAAGCGGCTACCGGTCTTGCGGCGGGCGCCCACGCCGGCCACCACCGCCACCGCGACCAGGCCGCCGACCAGCAGCAGTGAGCCGGCCCCCCGGCCGCCCGCGGTGCCCCCGCCGCCGGTCGCCGGGCCCTTGCTCGGCTGGGCCATGTTCAGCACGGTGAGCATGGTGGAGGCGGTCTGGCCGTTGGAGCATTCCAGGTTCACCGGGTAGTCGCCGGGCGCCTTGTTGCCCGGGATGGTGACCGACCCGGTGAGGAAGCCGTTGTCCGGCCGGAGCATCACCCGACCGAAGGCGTCCGAGGTGACCTGGGCCTGCCGGTCGTTGTTGTTGTCGCAGCTGGCCCGGATGTTCACCCGGGAGCCGGCCTGGACGCTGTTCGGCGTGACCTCGACGAAGACGTTCTCCCCGGCGCGGGCCGGGGAGGCCGTGCTCAGGACGAACGCCGCGACCAGCCCGAGTAGGCCCAGAACGGCCCAGAGCGCGCGGTGTGACAGGAGCCCTCGCATGATTCCCCCCTTCCGGTGCGGCGCACCGGAATCCTGCTGACGGGCAGCGCGGGCTGCATTCCCCCTGACCCGGGGGCAAACCCGGGGCGGATCAGCGGCGCCGGGCGACCGGGGACGCTCCGGGCGGCGGGAGCGGGGTGACCGGGTGCCAGTCCAGCGGGGTGGAGAGCACCATCGTGCTGGACGGCTGGCCGTACGGGGCGAGCCGGTCGATGACCCCCTCGAACTCGCCCATCGTGCCGGCGGCCACCTTGAGCATGCTGCACGCGTCGCCGGTGATCCGGTGGATCTCCATGATCTCCGGCCAGTCCGCCACCTCGGGGTCGTTGAGGATGCAGCGGGACCCGTAACAGGACATCCGGATCAGCGCGAGCACCGTGCGGCCGGCCCGGGTCAGGTCCACGTGCGCGTGGTAGCCGGTGATCACCCCGGACTCCTCCAGGCGGCGCACCCGCTCGGCCACCGCGGGCGGGGACAGGTGCACCCGGCGGGACAGCTCGCTGTAGGAGAGCCGGGCGTCGGCCTGGAGCTCGCGCAGCAGCGCCCAGTCCATGTCGTCCACGCGGTGACCTTTCCTTCGTGAAGTCGAGCACCGAAGACGCCTTCGGTGCGACAGGTGAGACCACCGTACCGCCGTTGAACAGGCATTCCATCTGCGGATCCACCAGCGGCATCATGTCGTCTACCCCGGCGTACGGAGGAGATGACGGTGGAACAGACGACGGCGGTGCGGCCGGCGACCTCGCAGCAGCGGGCGGTCCGCGCGGCGCGCAACGGCGGCGAGCCGACCCTGGAGTTCGCCGACCGGGTGCCCTACGACGCCTACGTCCACGCCAGCACGCTGCACCAGCTCCAGCAGCCGCTCAGCGACGACCCGGGCGAGATGTCCTTCCTGATGGTCAGCCAGATCATGGAGCTGTACTTCAAGCTGACCTGCCACGAGCTGCGGCACGCCCAGCGCGAGCTGCGGGCCAACCGGGTCTGGGAGGCGCTGCCCCCGCTGCGCCGCGCCGCCCTGCACCTGGAGGGGCTCAACGCCGCCTGGCAGGGGCTGCGCTGGATGACCCCGGCCGACTTCAACCGGTTCCGCGACCGGCTCGGCGAGGGCTCCGGCTTCCAGTCGGCCATGTACCGCCAGCTGGAGTTCGTGCTCGGCCTGCGCGACCCGGCGCTGATCCGCCCGTTCCGCCGGCAGGCCGAGGTGCACGCCGAGTTGACCGCCGCGCTGGCCACGCCGAGCCTCTGGGACGACGTGGTGGCGCTGCTCGCCCGGCGCGGCTTCGAGCTTCCCGCCGACCTGCTGGAGCGGGACGTGGCGACCGAGCACGAGTCGCACCCCGCCGTCGAGGCGGCCTGGGTGCGGATCTACGCCGACGGCGGCCCCGACAACCACCTGCGCCTGCTCGGCGAGGCGCTGACCGAGGTGGCTGAACGGTTCGGCGACTGGCGCTGGCACCACATCAAGGCGGTGCAGCGCTCGATGGGCGCCAAGGTCGGCAGCGGCGGCTCCGCCGGGCTGGCCTGGTTGCAGCGGAGCATGGCCCGGGTGGTCTTCCCGGAGCTGTGGTCGGCCCGGACCGCGATGTGACCGGAGAGAGCAGCATGCACACCCCCGAAGAAGACGCCCGCGCCCGCGACGCCGCCGACCCCGGCCACCGGCACCTGTTCCTGGTACCGCCGGCCGAGGGCGGACGGCACCCCGAGGTGGCGTACCTGGCCGGCAACTCGCTGGGCCTGCAGCCCCGGGCCACCCGGGAGGAACTCCTCGCCGACCTGGACGCCTGGCGGCGGCTGGGCGTCGAGGGGCACCTGGAGGCGGAGCGGCCCTGGCTGCCGTACCACGAACTCCTGACCGCGCCGGCCGCGCGGCTGGTCGGCGCCCGCCCCGCGGAGACCGTGGTGATGAACTCCCTGACGGTCAACCTGCACCTGCTGATGGTGAGCTTCTACCGGCCGGCGGGGGAGCGGAGCCGGATCGTCATCGAGGACAGCGCCTTCCCCTCGGACAGCTACGCGGTGCGCAGCCAGGCCCGCTTCCACGGCCTCGACCCGGACACCGCCGTCGTCCGGCTCAAGCCGCGCCCGGGCGAGGACACCCTGCGGACGCAGGACGTCCTCGACTTCCTGGCCGCCGAGGGGCACACCGTGGCGCTGCTGCTGCTCGGCGGGGTCAACTACCTGACCGGCGAGCTGATGGACATCCCGGCGATCACCGCCGCCGGGCGGGCCGCCGGCGCGGTGGTCGGCTGGGACCTGGCACACGCGGCCGGCAACGTGCCCCTCGCCCTGCACGACTGGGACGTCGACTTCGCCGCCTGGTGCTCCTACAAGTACCTGAACTCCGGGCCCGGCGCCCTGGCCGGCGTCTTCGTCCACGAGCGCCACCTCGGCGACCCGACCCTGCCCCGCTTCGAGGGCTGGTGGAGCACCGAGGCGGCCACCCGGTTCGAGATGACCCCGGTCTCCCGGCCCCCGGCCACCGTCGAGGCGTGGCAGATCTCCAACCCGCCGATCTTCGCGATGGGCCCGGTGCGCACCTCGCTGGAGCTGTTCGACGCGGTCGGCATGCCGGCGCTGCGCGAGCGCAGCCTGCGGCTCACCGGCTACCTGGAGCGGCTGCTCGACGAGGTGACCGCCGACCGGCCGCTGACCGTGATCACCCCGCGCGACCCGGCCCGCCGGGGCTGCCAGCTCTCGGTGCGGATCGGCGCGGGCAGCGCCAACGAGCTGACCAAGCGGCTGCGGCACGAGCACGGCGTGATCGCCGACGCCCGGGAGCCGGACGTCGTCCGGTTCGCCCCGGTGCCGCTCTACTCGACGTACCACGACTGCTGGCGGGTCGCCGACGCGCTGGCCGCGACCGTGGAGGCCACCTCATGAGTACGGAACGCGAGGAGATCGCCGTCGTCGGCGCGGGGCTGGCCGGCTGCCTGCTGGCCTGCTTCCTGGCCCGGCGCGGCTACCCGGTCGCCCTCTACGAGCGGCGGCCGGACCCGCGCACCGGGAAGGTCGAGCGGGGTCGCTCGATCAACCTGGCGCTCTCCGAGCGCGGCCTGGACGCGCTGCGCCGGATCGGGCTGGACCGGCAGGTGATGACCGACGCGCTGCCGATGCGGGGCCGGATGATCCACCCGGTGGAGGGGGAGCCGCAGTTCCAGTCGTACAGCGTCTCCGGCGACCGGGCGATCAACTCGATCAGCCGGGGCGCGCTGAACAACGCGCTGCTCGACGCCGCCGCCGCGCTGCCGGGCGTGCGGATCGCCTTCGACCACCGGCTCGTCGGGCTCGACCCGGTTACCGGTGAGATGACCTTCGAGACCCCGCAGGGCAAGGTCACCGAGACCGCGTCGGTGGTGCTCGGCGCCGACGGCGCCGGCTCCGCGGTGCGCGGGCAACTGCTGGCGTACGGTGCGGTGACCGAGAGCCTGGACTTCCTCGACTACGGCTACAAGGAACTCACGATCCCGCCGATCGGCGGCGAGTTCGCGCTGGACCCGGGCGCGCTGCACATCTGGCCGCGCGGCACCTCGATGATGATCGCGCTGCCCAACCCGGACCGCTCCTTCACCTGCACGCTGTTCTGGCCGACCCACGGCACGCAGAGCTTCGCCTCGCTGGGCAGCCCGGCCGCCATCGAGACCTACTTCGCCACCCACTACCCGGACCTGGTGCCGCTCGCGCCGAACCTGGTCGACGACTACCAGCACAACCCGGTCGGGGTGCTCGGCACGGTCCGCTGCACGCCGTGGCAGGTGGCCGGCAAGGTCGGCCTGCTCGGCGACGCGGCGCACGCCATCGTGCCGTTCTACGGCCAGGGCGCGAACTGCGCGTTCGAGGACGTGGTCGAGCTGGACCGCTGCCTGGACGAGTGCGGCGACCAGTGGGCGTCCGCGCTGCCGCTGTTCCAGCACCGCCGGCAGGCCAACGCCGAGGCGATCGCCCGGATGGCGCTGACCAACTTCGTGGAGATGCGGGACAAGGTCGCCTCGCCGGTGTTCCAGACCCGCAAGAAGATCGAGCACGCGCTGGAGCGCGCCCTGCCCGGCCGCTACGTCTCGCAGTACGAGCTGGTCTCCTTCTCCACCACCCCGTACGCCGAGGTGCGCCGCCGGGTGCGCCGGCAGTACCGGGTGGTGGGGGCGGTGGCGGCCGGCGCGCTGGCGGCGCTGGCCGGGGCGGCGGTGGCGCTCGGCCGAGGGAGGCGAGGATGACCCTCTGGGATCCCCGGCTGATGGCCGGGCACGCGCCGGACGGCCCCGGCCTGCTGCGCAACTTCGTCGGCGGGTCCTTCGTGGACGCCGGGCCGCGGTTCACCAAGCGCAGCCCGGTCACCGGTGAGCCGGTCTTCGAGGTGGTCGAGGCCGGCGAGTCCACCGTGGACGACGCGGTGACCGCGGCGCGGGCAGCGCTGCGCGGCCGGTGGGGCCGGATGGGTGAGCGGGAGCGCGCCGAGGTGCTCCGCCGGGTCGCCGACGAGCTGGAACGCCGCTTCGACGACCTGGTGGCGGCCGAGGTCGCCGACACCGGCAAGGCCATCTCCCAGGCCCGCACGCTGGACATCCCGCGCGGCGCGGCCAACTTCCGGGCGTTCGCCGAGATCGTGGCGACCGCGCCGACCGAGTCGTTCACCACGGTCACCCCGACCGGCGGTCGGGCGCTGAACTACGCGGTCCGCAAGCCGGTCGGCGTGGTCGCGATCATCGTGCCGTGGAACCTGCCGCTGCTCCTGCTCACCTGGAAGGTCGCTCCGGCCCTGGCCTGCGGCAACGCCGTGATCGTGAAGCCCAGCGAGGAGACCCCGGCGTCGGCCACCCTGCTCGCCGAGGTGATGGCCGCGGCGGGCGTGCCCGAGGGCGTGTTCAACCTGGTGCACGGCTTCGGCCCCGGCTCGGCCGGCGAGCACCTCACCCGGCATCCGGGCGTCGACGCCATCACCTTCACCGGTGAGTCGGCCACCGGCAGCGCCATCATGCGCGCCGCCGCCGACGGGGTGAAGGCGGTCAGCTTCGAGCTGGGCGGCAAGAACGCCGGCCTGGTCTTCGCCGACGCCGACCTGGACGCGGCGGTCGCCGGCTCGGTCCGGTCCAGCTTCACCAACGGCGGCCAGGTCTGCCTCTGCACGGAGCGGATCTACGTGCAGCGGCCGGTCTTCGAGGAGTTCACCGCCCGGCTGGCCAAGCGCGCCGACGAGCTGGCGTACGGCTGGCCGGCCGACGAGGCCACCGTGAACATGCCGCTGATCTCGCACACCCACCGGGACAAGGTGCTCGGCCACTACGACCTGGCCCGCACCGAGGGCGCCGAGGTACGCGCCGGGGGCGGGACGCCGCGCTTCGGCGACGCCCGCGACGGCGGCGCGTACGTGCAGCCGACCGTGCTCACCGGGCTGGGCGCGGACGCCCGCACCAACCGGGAGGAGATCTTCGGTCCGGTGGTGCACGTCGCGCCGTTCGACGACGAGGACGAGGCGTACGCCCTGGCCAACGGCACCGACTACGGCCTGGCGGCGACGGTCTGGACCCGGGACGTGGGCCGGGCGCACCGGGCCGGGTCCCGGCTGGACGCCGGCATCGTCTGGGTGAACACCTGGTTCCTGCGCGACCTGCGCACCCCGTTCGGCGGGGTGAAGGCGTCCGGTATCGGCCGGGAGGGCGGCGTGCACTCGCTCGACTTCTATTCCGAACTCACCAACGTCTGCGTGGACCTGTCATGAGCCACAATGGCCGGCGTCGTCAGCGAACGCAGCGAGGAGCCGGGATGACCGTCGACATCGAAGCCGCCAACCGGGAACTGGCCGTGGCCCGGCAGGAGGAGAAGCCGTGCCCGCCGCTGCGCGGCCGGCTGCTGCCGGAGGGCGACATCGAGGCGGCCTACCAGGTGCAGCAGGTCTACACCCGGCAGCGGCTCGGCAAGGGCCACCGCCGGGTGGGCGCGAAGATCGGCCTCACCTCCCGCGCCGTGCAGGAGAACTTCGGCGTCTTCCAGCCCGACTTCGGGGTGCTCTTCGACGACATGGCGGTCGGCGACGGCGTCGAGGTGCCGATGAGCCGGCTGCTCCAGCCCCGGGTGGAGGCGGAGATCGCCTTCGTGCTCGGCGCCGATCTGCCCGACGAGCGGGTGACCACCGTCGACCTGATCCGGGCCGTCGACCACGTGCTGCCGGCCATCGAGATCGTCGACTCCCGGATCGCCGGCTGGGACATCTCCATCGTGGACACCGTGGCGGACAACGCCTCCAGCGGGCTGTTCGTGCTCGGCACCGCGCCGCGCCGGCTGGCCGACGTGGACCTGCGGCTCTGCGGCATGGTGCTGGAGCACGCCGGCGAGCCGGTCTCGGTCGGCGCTGGGGCGGCCTGCCTCGGCAACCCATTGCACGCCCTGGAGTGGCTGGCCGGCACCATGGCCCGCGCCGGCGACCCGCTGAAGGCCGGGGACGTGGTGCTCTCCGGGGCGCTCGGACCGATGGTGCCCGTGACGCCCGGCGCGGCGTACGAGGCGCGGATCTCCGGGCTCGGCTCGGTGCGCACCTGCTTCTCCAAGGAGGCCTCATGACCGTCGGCGTGGCGGTGCTCGGGTCGGGCAACATCGGCACCGACCTGATGATCAAGGTACTGCGGCTCAGCGCCGAGCTGCGCATGGTCGCGATGGCCGGCATCGATCCGGCGTCCGACGGCCTCGCCCGGGCCCGGCGGCTCGGCGTGGCCACGACCGCCGAGGGCGTCGACGGCCTGGTGGCCATGCCGGAGTTCGCCGACGTCGAGCTGGTGTTCGACGCCACCTCGGCCGGCGCGCACCGGCGCCACGACGCGGTGCTGCGGGCGCACGGCCGGACCGTGGTCGACCTGACGCCGGCCGCGATCGGCCCGTACGTGGTGCCGCCGGTCAACCTCGACGAGCACCTGGGCGAGCCCAACGTGAACATGGTGACCTGCGGCGGGCAGGCCACCGTGCCGATCGTGCACGCGGTCGGCCGGGTCACCCCGGTCGCGTACGGGGAGATCGTCGCCTCGATCGCCTCGAAGTCGGCCGGGCCGGGCACCCGGGCCAACATCGACGAGTTCACCGAGACCACCGCCCGGGCCATCGAGGTGGTCGGCGGCGCCGAGCGCGGCAAGGCGATCATCGTGCTGAACCCGGCCGACCCGCCGCTGCTCATGCGGGACACCGTCTACTGCCTCTGCCCGGACGCCGACGCCGACCGGACCGCGATCGCCGCCTCGGTGGCCGACATGGTGAAGACCGTGCAGGAGTACGTCCCGGGCTACCGGCTCAAGCAGGACGTGCAGTTCGACCGGGTGGACACCTACGCGCCGGTGCTGGGCCGGCACTTCACCGGGCTCCAGGTCACCGTCTTCCTGGAGGTCTCCGGCGCCGGGCACTACCTGCCCGCGTACGCCGGGAACCTGGACATCATGACCTCGGCCGCGCTGCGCACCGCCGAGCGGCTGGTCACGCTCCGGAAGGTGGACGCGCGATGACCGACCTCTACATCCAGGACGTGACGCTGCGCGACGGCATGCACGCCATCGCGCACCGGTACACGGTGGACCAGGTGCGGACCATCGCCGCCGCGCTCGACGCGGCCGGGGTGGCCGCCATCGAGGTGGCGCACGGCGACGGCCTGGCCGGCTCCAGCGTCAACTACGGCCACGGCGCGGCCGGCGACGCCGACTGGATCTCCGCCGCCGCCGAGGTGCTGACCAGCGCGAAGCTCACCACGCTGCTGCTGCCCGGCATCGGCACCATCGCCGACCTGAAGGCGGCCAGGGCGCTCGGGGTGACGAGCGTCCGGATCGCCACCCACTGCACCGAGGCGGACATCTCCGCCCAGCACATCTCCTGGGCCCGGGAGAACGGCATGGACGTCTCCGGGTTCCTCATGATGTCGCACATGAACGACCCGGCCGGGCTGGCCGCCCAGGCCAAGCTGATGGAGTCCTACGGGGCGCACTGCGTCTACGTCACCGACTCCGGCGGGCGGCTGCTGATGTCCGACGTGGCCGAGCGGGTCGACGCCTACCGGCAGGTGCTCGAACCGGAGACGCAGATCGGCATCCATGCCCACCACAACCTGTCGCTCGGTGTGGCGAACAGCGTGCTGGCGGTCGAGCACGGCCGGATCCCCGGCCCCGGGCCGGCCGGCGCGGACGCCCCGCACGGCCGGACGGTCCGGGTGGACGCGTCGCTGGCCGGCATGGGCGCCGGCGCCGGCAACGCCCCCCTGGAGGTCTTCGTGGCGGTCGCCGAACTGCACGGCTGGAAGCACGGCTGCGACGTGTTCGCGCTGATGGACGCGGCCGACGACCTGGTCCGCCCGCTCCAGGACCGGCCGGTGCAGGTCGACCGGGAGACGCTCTCCCTCGGCTACGCGGGCGTCTACTCCAGCTTCCTCCGCCACGCCGAGCGCGCCTCCGCCAAGTACGGGGTGGACGTCCGCTCGATCCTGGTCGAGCTGGGCCGGCGCCGGATGGTCGGCGGCCAGGAGGACATGATCGTGGACGTGGCACTGGACCTGGCCGGTAAGGAGAATTCATGATCGGGCCGGACATCGCGGGGATCGCCGAGAAGCTGGGCGCGGCGGCCGACTCGGCCACCGCGATCCCGCAACTCGCCGCCGAGACCGGCCTCGACGTGGACGCCGCGTACGCGGTGCAGGCCGCGCTGCTCCAGCGCCGGCTGGACCGGGGTGAGCGGCTGGTCGGGCTGAAGATGGGGCTGACCAGCAAGGCGAAGATGGCCCAGGTCGGCGTGGACGAGGTGATCTGGGGCCGGCTCACCGACGTGATGCGGGTGCCCGACGGCGGCACGGTCGACGTGGCCGACTTCATCCACCCCCGGGTCGAGCCGGAGGTGGCGTTCCTGCTGGACCGTCTTCCCGAGCCGGGCGAGCCGGTCGGCGCGTTCACCGAGGCGGTCCGCGCGGTCGCCCCGGCGATCGAGCTGATCGACTCCCGCTACGCCAACTTCACCTTCTCCCTGCCGGACGTCGTCGCCGACAACACCTCGGCCGCCGCGTTCGTGGTCGGGCCCTGGTCGCCGGTGCCGGACGGGCTGGACAACCTCGGCGTGCTGCTGGAGATCGACGGGCGGGTGGCGCAGGTGGGCTCGACCGCCGCGATCCTTGGTGACCCGCGGCGGGCACTGGACGAGGGCATCCGGCTGGCCGGCCGGCACGGCGTCCGGCTCCGCGAGGGCTGGGTCTTCCTGGCCGGCGCGGCCACCGCCGCCGTGCCGCTGCGCCCCGGCGCCCACGTCCGGGCCGTCGTGGAGAAGCTCGGGACCGCGTCGCTGAAGGCCGCGTCGTGAGCGCGAGGAGTGAGCCGGGGTTGCGAGCCCCGCAGTCGCGAACCGAGGGGAATCCGACCGCCCGGGTGGTCGCCGGGAAGGCCGTGCCGCGCGGGGCCTTCCCGCACGTCAAGGTCGCCGGCGGGTTCGTCTTCGTCTCGGGTACGTCGTCGCGCCGGCCGGACAACACCTTCGCCGGTGTCTCCGTGGACGAGTTCGGCACCACCGACCTCGACATCCGGGCGCAGACCCGGGCCGTGATCGAGAACATCAGGGACCTGCTCCACTCGGTCGGCACCGACCTGGCCGACCTCGTGCAGGTCACCAGCTACCTGGTCAACATGAACGACTTCGGTGGCTACAACGAGGTGTGGGCGGAGTTCTTCGACGCCAGCGGGCCGACCCGGACCACGGTGGCCGTGCACCAGCTTCCGCATCCGCACCTGCTGATCGAGATGCAGGCCGTGGCCCTACTTCCGTCGGGAGGTCCGTCATGAGTGAGATCGCCGAGCCGTTCAGCTTCTCCGGCTGGATCGGGGAGAACCAGCACCTGCTCAAGCCGCCGGTGGGCAACAAGGAGATGCTGCCGGGCAGCGACGACTTCATCGTCATGGTGGTGGGCGGCCCGAACCAGCGGACCGACTTCCACGTCGACCCGTACGAGGAGTTCTTCTACCAGGTCAAGGGCAACATGCACATCAACCTGATGCTTCCCGAGGGGCCGCGCACGGTGCACGTGCGCGAGGGTCAGATGTGGATGCTGCCGCGCAACACCCCGCATTCGCCGCAGCGCCCCGAGGCCGGCTCGATCGGCATGGTGGTCGAGCGGGTCCGCGAGGAGGGCACGCTGGAGAAGTTCCAGTGGTACTGCCCCGAGTGCCACCACAAGGTGCACGAGGTGGAGCTCCAGGTCCGCGACATCGCCGCCGACCTGCCCCCGGTCTTCGCGGAGTTCTACGCCGACGAGAAGGCCCGCACCTGCGGCAACTGCGGCGCGCTGCACCCGGGCAAGGGCTGATGCCGCACCGTGTCGTCGACGTGCACACGCACGTCGTACCCAAGGGGTGGCCGGACCTCGCCGCGGCCTGCGGCGGGTCCGGCTGGCCCTGGCTGCGGGTGGACTCCGAGCGGGCCGCCATGATCATGGTGGGCGAGACGGAGTTCCGGCCGGTCGGCGCGGAGTGCTGGGATCCGGAGACCCGCCTCGCCGACATGGCCGCCGACGGCGTGGACGTGCAGGTCGTGTCGCCGACCCCGGTCTTCTTCAGCTACGACCGGCCCGCCGACCAGGCCGTCAAGGTGGCCCGGATCTTCAACGACCTCACCCTGGAGGTCACCGCCGCCGGAGGCGACCGGCTGGTGCCGTTCTGCCAGGTGCCGTTGCAGGACCCGGACGCCGCCTGCGCCGAGCTGGACCGCTGCCTGGCCGCCGGGCACGCCGGTGTGGAGATCGGCAACCACGTCGGCGACCGCGACCTCGACGACGCCGGCATCGTGCAGTTCCTGACCCACTGCGCCGAGGTCGGCGCGCCGGTCTTCGTGCACCCGTGGGACATGCCCGGCGGGCCCCGGCTGGACCGGTGGATGGCCCGCTGGCTGACCGGGATGCCGGCCGAGACGCACCTGTCGGTGCTGGCGCTGATCCTCGGCGGCGTCTTCGACCGGGTGCCCGACACGCTGCGGATCTGCTTCGCGCACGGTGGCGGCAGCTTCCCGTTCTGGCTGGGCCGCGCCGACAACGCCTGGCACCGCCGCGGCGACCTGGTCCGCGGCGCGTCCAGCGCTCCGCCGAGCGCCTACGTCGACCGGTTCTGCGTCGACTCGGTGGTCTTCGAGCCGGCCGCGCTGCGGCTGCTGGTCGACACCATGGGCGAGGACCGCGTGCTGGTGGGCAGCGACTACCCGTACCCGCTGGGGGAGCGGCCGGTCGGGCAGGTGGTCCGCAAGGCCGACTTCCTCACCGCCGAGCAGCGCGACAAGCTGCTGTCCGACAACGCCCTGCGCTTCCTCGGCCACGTTGGTATATAAAGCGCGTCCTGCCGTATATACTTGGGGCGTGAAGACTGTTATCGATCTTGACGATGAGCTGCTCGAACGCGCCCGACAAGAGTTGGGTACCAAGAGCAAGAAGGACACGATTCACGCGGCTCTGCGACTTGTCGCCGAGCGAAGTGAGCGGATGGAGGCGATCCGAGAGCTGCTGTCGATCGACCGGGACTGGACGGGCATCGTCGACGACGACAAGACCCCCGACAGCGAGAAGGGCGCGGCGTGAACGTGCCTGCCGGCCTCTACCTGATCGACACCTCGGCGTGGGCACGGCTGCGCCTGCCCGTGGTCGCGAAGCGGGTGACCGCGCTGCTCGAGGAGCGACTGGCAGCGACGTGTCTGCCGCTGGATCTCGAGGACGGGCGGAGCGCCCGTGACTTCCGCGATGCCATGACGATCCGGGCTCGCCGCGCTCAGGTCATGGTCGATCTGCCGATGACCGCCGCCGTCCCGACTCGTGCCCGGGATTTGCAGCTGGCGCTGACCACGCGCGGTCATCATCGGGCGGTCAGCCCGGTTGACCTCACGGTCGCCGCAGTCGCCGCCGAATACTCCGCAACCGTTCTGCACTACGACCGCGACTTCGATCTGTTGGCGGCAGTCGGTGGCCCCAGGTCGGAATGGGTGGCGCCGCCCGGGACCCTGTCCTGACCGCGAGGGGCGAGCCGCGCCCCTACGGTCGTGTCGCCCGACCATCCGGCCGCCGACCGGGCAGGATGACGGCATGGCCGAGCCGCACGACCTGACCGCGTTGGAGCAGGCCGCCGCGATCCGCCGGGGTGAGCTGTCCAGCGTGGAGCTGGTCGAGCACCACCTGCGCCGGGTGGACGCGCTCGCCGACACCCTCGGCGCGTTCGTCACCGTCACCCCGGAACGCGCGCGGGCGGCGGCGGCCGCCGCCGACGCGGTCCCGGCGGACCGGCGCGGTCCGCTGCACGGCGTGCCGACCGCGATCAAGGACCTCACCCTCACAGCCGGGGTCCGCACCACCTTCGGCTCGGCCGCCTTCGCCGACTTCGTGCCGCCGGTCGACGCCGACGTGGTCCGGTTCATGGCCGCCGCCGGGCTGGTCAGCCTCGGCAAGACCACCACCTCCGAGCTGGGCTGCTCGCTCTACTCCGAGGGGCTCGTCGCTCCGCCGGCCCGCAACCCGTGGGGCCTCGGCTACACGGCGGGCGGGTCCAGCGGCGGGGCGGCGGCCGCGGTGGCCGGCGGGCTGGTGCCGGTGGCGCAGGGCTCCGACGGCGGCGGCTCGCTGCGCATCCCGGCAGCACTCTGCGGACTGGTCGGCTACAAGCCCAGCCGGGGGCTGGTCTCCGGCGGCCCGCTCGGCTTCGGGGCGTTCGGGCTGCCCACCAGCGGCCCGCTCGGCCGGACGGTGACCGACGTGGCCGCGCTGCTCGACGTGCTGGCACAACCGGTGCCCGGCGAGCCCTACCTGCCGCCCGTCGCGCCCACCGGCGGCTACCTGGGGGCCGCCCGGGACGCCGCCCCGGGCCGGCTGCGGATCGGCCGGTTCACCACCCCGATGCTCGCCGATGAGCCGGTCCACCCGGACTGCGTGGCCGCCGTCGACCGGGCCGCCGCGCTGCTCACCGCGGCCGGCCACGAGGTGGTCGACGTCCCCGCGCCGCTCGGCCCCGAGGCGTGGCCACTCTTCGAGACCGTCTGGTACGTGCTGGCGCTCTCCCCGGTGCCGGCCGAACGGGAGAGCGACCTGCTGCCGCTGACCCGGTTCCTCCGGGACCGGGGCACGGCCGTCGGCGCGGGCCCGCTGATGGCCGCGCTCGGTGAACTCCAAGCCCAGGTACGCCGCGGCGTGCGCCGTACCGCCGGCTGCGACCTGCTGCTCTGCCCGACCCTGGCCGCCCCGCAGGCGTCGGTGGGCGCGTTCGCGAGCCTCGACCCGGCCGAGGATTTCGACCGGCAGCGCCGGTTTTCGCCGTACTGCGCCATCTTCAACGTCACCGGCGACCCGTCCGTTTCCCTGCCGGTCGGCCGGACCGGCGACGGGATGCCGGTCGGCGTGCTGCTCACCGGCCGCTACGGCGACGACGCGACATTGATAGCCACTGCCGCGCAACTGGAGCACGGGTGTGGCGGGTGGGATCAGCACCCCGCAATCTGGCGGGCCGTCGACTCCGCTAACGTGAACAGCACAAGCGGGGTCGGGCGCGCGTCGTCATGACCGTCCACCCGACCCGGAACATTCCTGGTCTCTCTTTCCGCCTGGGGGCGTTGGGATTGTCTGTTACCGAGACGTTGCTGGTCTTCGTCGGCATCCCGGCGGCCGCCGTGCTGGTGATCGCCGGACTGGCGGCCGCCGGCAGTCGCGGCGGCGGTGGTGGCGGCGCCAAGCGCTACCGGCCGGGCCGGCCCTTCGACTTCACTCCGGTCTGGTTCCTGGGCCGTCCGGAGCAGCTGGCCGACTCGGCCGGCACCGCACTGGCCGCCGGCGCGCAGGCGCCGGCGCTGACCAGCCGCAAGCAGGAGCAGGCCGGCCGGGAGGCGCCGGCCGGTGGAACCGGAGGCGCAAGTGACCGTTGGTGAGAAGCAGGCCGCGACGGGGACCGGTAACCCGCCCGAGGTCCTGGACGGGCCGTTCTCGACCCGTCAGCTGCTCCGCATCGACGAGGCGCTCCGCCTGGCCGACCAGGGCACCGGCCTGGTCTTCTCGGTCTACGTGGGCGGCCTCGACGAGCCGATCCGGGAGCACGCCCAGCGGCTGCACCGCCAGCTCGCCGAGCCGGACAAGTCGGTGCTGATCGCCGTGTCGCCCAACCAGCGGCAGCTCGAGATCGTGACCGGCCGCTACGCGCGCAAGCGCATCCCGGACACGTACGCCAAGCTGGCCGCGCTCTCCATGGTGGCCTCGTTCGGCGGCGGCGACCTGGCCGGCGGCATCATCCAGGGCCTCGACCAGCTCGCCAGCCACGCCGGCAAGGGCTGAGCCCTCCGCATACGACAAAGCCCGGCCCGCGAAACGCGGGCCGGGCTTTCTCGTCTCGTCGGCTCAGCGGGGCCAGGTGGACGGATCGAGCCGCATCGGCCACGGTTCCGTGACCTCGACGGGATCGTCCGGCCCGAAGGTGCCCAGCAGGTCGTAGTGGAGGCCCTTGGCCAGCTCGTAGCGGTAGACCACCGGCCCGAAGTCACCCCGCTCGACCCGCCAGTACGCCGGGATGGCGGCCTCGGCGTAGAGGGCAGGCTTGGTGAAGCGGTCGTGCCGCCGGCTGTTCGGCGACTCGACCTCGACCACCAGTGCGACGTCCGTCGGCTGTGCCCACATCCGGTCCCTCGGGGCACCGGGCTTGAGCACGGTGACGTCCGGGATCAGGTTGCCGCCCGGCACTCGGACGCCGATCTCCCGGATCACCCGCCAACCGTCGGGAGCCGCCTGGCGCAGTGCCATGCGGATGTCGTCCGCCAGCTCGTGATGGTCGGGCCCGGCCGGAGGGGTCACGTGCAGGCTCCCGTCGATGAGCTCGTAGCGGTTCCCGTCCTCGGGCAGGTCGAGCAGATCCTGCTCGCGCCAGCTCCGGTCCGGCCGCCGCCCCCCGAAGGTCGGCTGCGCCATCAGGTCCACCTCCTCTCCACACGATAACGGCCGGGGCCGGCGCGGGCTCCCACCCACGCCGGCCCCGGCCGCGTGCTCCTCGATCAGGCGGTCCGGGCGTCCCGGGCGCGGGCCTTGAGGGCGCGGGCCACGCCGTCGCGGCCCTCGGCCACCAGCCGGCGCAGCGGCGCCGGGTGGCCCTCCTGGGCCAGCCAGGCGTCGGTGGCCGCCACCGTGTCGTCCTCGACCAGGTAGGCCGGGTAGGCGAGCTGGACGAACTCCTGCGCCGGCTCGCTGTCCCGCTGCGCCCACACCTGGGCCGCCGCGGCGAAGTACTTCTCCCGGTACGGCGCGGTGAGCTCCACCTGCGCCGGGTGCGTGAAGCCCTGCAGCAGCGCCCGGTTGCGCCAGTTCGGCAGCGCCTCCGGGCCGGTGAGCTGCGTCCACACCGCCGCCTTGTTCTCCGCGGTCGGCACCAGCGCGTGCGCGTACGCGGCCTCCCGCTCGCCGCTGGCGGTCCGGTCGCGGGCCAGCTCGGCGTCCACCTCGGCCGCCCCGGCCGCGCCGTTGGCCACCAGCGCCTGGAGCACGGTCCAGCGCAGCTCGGTGTCCACGGTCAGCCCGGCCGGCACCTCGGCGCCGGCCAGCCAGCCGCGCAGCGTGGCCAGGTCCTCGTCGGAGCGGGCCGCCGAGGCGAACGCCCGGGCCCAGGCGAGCTGGAAGCCGCTGCCCGGCTCGGCCGCGGCGAGCGCCGTGCGGGCGGCCCGGGCCAGCTCGGCCCAGCCGGTCGGCGCCCAGGCCGGGTCGGCGTAGAAGGTGAGCGTGGTGGTCGCCTGGCGCAGGGTGGCGGTGACCAGGTTGATGTCGGTCTCCGCCGGCAGCCCGGCCAGCACCAGCGCCACGTAGTCCCGGGCCGCCAGCTCGGCGTCGCGGGTCATGTCCCAGGCGGCGGTCCAGCTGAGCGCCCGGGCCAGCGACGAGTCGAAACCGGCGATGTGCTGCACCACGTTCGCCATCGACCGCTCGTCCAGCCGCAGCTTGGTGTACGTGAGGTCGTCGTCGTTGAGCAGCAGCACGTCGGCGGCGGGCTTGCCGTGCAGCACGGAGAGCTCGGTCAGCTCGCCGGTCACGTCCACCTCGACCAGCTCCCGGCGGACCAGCCGCCCGTCGGTCAGGTCGTAGAGGCCCACCCCGATCCGGTGGGTCCGCAGGGTCGGGTGCCCGGCGGGCGCCTCCTGCCGGACCACCACCCGCTCGTACGCGCCGCCGGCGCCGATGGTCACCTCGGGGCGCAGCGTGTTGACCTGCGCGGTCTCCAGCCACTGGGCGGCGAACTTGCGCAGCTCCCGGCCGGAGGCCTTCTCGAGTTCGGAGAGCAGGTCGTCGAAGGTGGCGTTGCCCCAGGCGTGCTTGCCGAAGTAGGCCCGCAGGCCGGCCAGGAACGGCTCCTCGCCCACGTACGCGACGAGCTGCTTGAGCACGCTGGCGCCCTTGGCGTAGGTGATGCCGTCGAAGTTGACCTCGACGGCTTCCAGGTCCGGCATCTCGCAGTAGACCGGGTGGGTGGAGGAGAGCTGGTCCTGCCGGTAGCCCCAGTTCTTGCGGATGGACAGGAAGGTCGTCCACGCGTCGGAGAAGCGGGTGGCGTGGGTGTTGCACCAGTGGCTGGCCCACTCGGCGAACGACTCGTTCAACCACAGGTCGTTCCACCAGCGCATGGTGACCAGGTCACCGAACCACATGTGGGCCAGCTCGTGCAGGATCGTGTTGGCCCGCTGCTCGTACTCGAAGTCGGTGACCTGCGAGCGGAAGATGTAGTGCGACTCGGCGTGCGTGACGCAGCCGAAGTTCTCCATGGCGCCGGCGTTGAAGTCGGGCACCCAGAGCTGGTCGTACTTGGGCAGCGGGTAGCGCACCTGGAACTTCTCGTGGAAGAAGTCGAAGCCCTGCTTGGTGATCAGGAACAGGTCGTCCGCGTCCAGGTACTGCGCCATCGAGGCCCGGCAGTAGACACCCAGGTCGATGCCGTCGTGGCTGTCCCGCACCTCGTGGTAGGGGCCGGCGCAGAGCGCGGTGATGTAGGTGCTCATCCGCGCCGACTCGGCGAAGTGGACGGTCTTGAGCCCCTCGCCGGCCGGCTCCTCGCGCTCGACCGGCATGTTGGACACCACCCGCCAGTGCTCCGGGACGGTGGCGTGCCAGGTGTAGACGCTCTTCAGGTCGGGCTGGTCGAAGGCGGCGAAGACCCGCTGCGCGTCGGCCGTCTCGAACTGGCTGTAGAGGTAGGTCTCGCCGTCGACCGGGTCGACCGTGCGGTGCAGGCCCTGCCCGCTGTTGGAGTAGCCGAAGTCGGCGTCGACCACGAGGACGTTCTCGGCGGCCAGGCCGGTGAGGGTGAGGCCCTTCTCGGCCGACCAGCCGGAGATGTCGACCGGTGTGCCGTTCAGCGTCGCCGACCGCACCGACTCGGCGGCCGTCTCGATGAAGGTGCTCGCTCCCGGCTCGGCGCAGCGGAACCGGACCTCGGTCACCGACCGGAAGGTACGGCCGTCGGCCTGCACCGCGGTCGACAGATCAAGCTTGATGTCGTACCCGGTGACGTCGAGCAGGCGGGCCCGCTCGGTGGCCTCGACCTGGGTCAGGTTGCGCACTCCCGGCACTGTTCGTCTCCATCCCACTCGTCTCGCCGCGCCCCGCGGCCGGCCTCCCCGGCCCGCTCGTGACGGCCGGTCCGAAACCGAGTCTTCCATGCACGGACACCCTTCGGTGGCCGAGGTCACGCTCTCATTCCGGTACCGGTCGATGCCGCGTGGGGTGAGGATCGGAGGGGAAGGCGCCGGAGCTCCGGCGCGTGGAGTCGTGAAGGGATGACACCGTGACCGAACGTGTCGCCGTGGACATGTGGTTCGACCCGCTGTGCCCGTGGGCGTGGATCACCTCCCGCTGGCTGCTGGAGGTCGAGCAGGTCCGGGACGTGGACATCCGGTTCCACGTGATGAGCCTGTCCGTGCTCAACGAGGGCCGGGACCTGCCGGAGCAGTACCAGGATCTGATGAAGAAGGGCTGGGGCCCGGTGCGGGTCTGCATCGCCGTGGAGCAGGCGCACGGCGGGGAGACGCTGGCGAAGCTCTACACCGCGATGGGCACCCGGATCCACCTCGGCAAGGAGGAGTTGGGCCGGGAGATGCTGGTCGGCGCGCTCACCGATGTCGGCCTCGACCCGGCGTTCGCGGACGCCGCCGAGTCGACCGAGTACGACGAGGCGCTGCGGGCCAGCCACGAGGCGGGCATGCGGCCGGTCGGCACCGAGGTGGGCACCCCGGTGGTCCACGCCCCGGGTCCGGACGGCCGGCAGGTCGCCTTCTTCGGCCCGGTGATCACCCCGGCGCCGAAGGGCGAGGCGGCCGGCCGGCTCTGGGACGGCGTCCTGCTGGTGGCCGGCACGCCCGGCTTCTACGAGCTGAAGCGCACCCGGGAACAGGGCCCGATCTTCGACTGAGCCGTGCCGGACGAGCCCCGCGCCGCCCCGTCACCGGGCCGGTGCGGGGCTCGTTTCACCGGGTGTCCCAGCCGGCGGCCCGCCCGGGGCCGCAGCCCGGCAGCTCCTGGAGGCGTTCCCATGGGTAAGCACCGCCGCCTGTCCGACAACGCGCCGGAGACGGCGACCGAGGACCCCGGTGCGACGTACTGGTCGGTGGCCGAGGGCGACTGGCCGGCGGTCCCGGCCGAGTTGGCCGACCTGCTGGCCCCGCCGATCGTGGTCGGCGTCGCCCGGGTGGTGGCCACCTCGCGGATGACCCCGCCCGCCGACGCCGGCCTGCCGGCGCGGACCCCCGGCCCGGTCCGCACCAGCGCAGCGGCCGGCCGCCCGGCCCCGGCCGGGACGACGACCGTACGGCTCGCCCCCTCCGGCGGCTCCCGCCCGGCCGCCCCGACGCCGGGCGGCAGCCCGGCTCCCGGCCGGCACCGCAACGGCTGACCCTTTCATCTGGTGGAAGGCGCGCGGGTCCGGCACCGGCGCTCCGGACGGCGCGGGTAGCGTCAGCGGGCATGACGGTCGTGCATCCGATCGCCCGGGCCTGGATCACCACTGGCGGCACCGGCGCGCAGAACTACGACGAGTTCGCCGACGACGCGGAGATCACCGCCATCGTCGAGGCGAATCCGCACAGCGCCCTGGGCATCGAGATGCCCCACCGGGCGCCGGGCAGCCTCGGGAAGTCCTTCCTCGACGCGCTTCCCGACGCGGTGGCCCGCTTCGCCGAGGCCAAGGCGGACGGCAGCTACACCCCGGCCGAGCAGGTCGTGGTGCTCTACCGGATCAGCGCGCCGGGCGAGGAGAGCGCGTACGGGCTGTTCGCCATGGTCGACACCGACCAGATCTCCACCCGGGCCGACGAGCCCGGCCTGGTGATCCGCAACGAGGACGTGTTCATCGCTAAGGTGCGGGAGCGGGTCGCCCTGGCCGAGGCGCTGGGTCACCTGCTCTCACCCGTACTCCTGCTCCAGACCGGGCGCGGCGACGAGCTGCACGCGGCGCTCGCGGCGGCGACCGAGTCGGCCGGCGCGCCCGCCGCCACCGACGTGGACCAGGCCGGCCGCACGCACGCCATCTGGCTGCTCGGCCCGGGGGCGGCGCAGGACGAGCTGACCGCCCTGGCGGGCGGCGGCGAGCTGGTGGTCGCCGACGGCAACCACCGCAGCCTGGCCGCGCAGACCGGTGGCTTCCCCCGCTTCCTGTCGGTGATCACCACCCCGGCCTCGGTCGCCATCCAGCCCTACAACCGGCTGGTCAGCGAGCTGACCACCACCCCGGACGAGCTACTCGACCGACTCCGCGCCGCCGGCGCGGAGATCACCCCGAGCGCCGGCCCGGTCGGCGTCCCGGCGACCGGCGGCACCGTGCACCTCCATCTCGCCGGCCAGGGGTACGCGGTGCGCCTGCCGCACGTCGGCGGCGGCCGGCTGGAGAACCTCGACCACGCGCTGGTCGAGCGGCTGCTGCTGCGCGACGCGCTCGGCCTCGACCCGGGCGACAAGCGGATCACCTACGTGGGCGGCGACTACCCGGCGAGCTGGCTCACCGGCGAGGTCGACGCGGGCCGGGCCGAGCTTGCCGTCCTCGTCGCCCCGGTGACCGTGGACGACTTCGTCGCGGTGAACCTGGCCCGGGAGAAGATGCCCCGCAAGAGCACCTGGTTCACCCCGAAGGCGCGGGCCGGCCTGGTCGTCGCCGAGCTTCCCCGCTGAGCGTGTGACGAATCCGCCTCCGTGCCGCCGCCCGCGCGCCGACACGGGGGCGGGCCTGTCAGACTGCGCGGTATGCGCGTCTACCTGGGATCCGATCACGCCGGCTTCGAGCTGAAGGTGCACCTCGCCAACCACCTGGCCAAGCAGGGGTACGAGGTGATCGACGTCGGCCCGCACGCCTACGACCCGGACGACGACTACCCGGCCTTCTGCCTGCACACCGGGCGGCGCGTGGTCGACGACGCCGGCAGCCTCGGCGTGGTCATCGGCGGCTCGGGCAACGGCGAGCAGATCGCCGCCAACAAGGTCGCCGGGGTCCGGGCGGCGCTCGCCTGGAACATCGACACCGCCCAGCTGGCCCGCGAGCACAACGACGCCAACATCATCGCGGTCGGTGCCCGGCAGCACGCCCTGGACGAGGCCACCGCCCTGGTCGAGGCGTTCCTCACCACTCCGTTCTCCGGCAACCCCCGGCACGCCCGCCGGATCGCCCAGGTCGCCGACTACGAGCAGAGCCAGGAGCTGCCCGAACTGCCCGCCTGACGCGTCGCCGGCGGGCGCGGCGACCGGGTCGCGCCCGTCATCGTCCGGTGCGGGGCAGGTCCTCGCGGGGCACCCAGTTGCGCCGGACGATCACCACCCGGGCGTCGGCCTCGGCCAGGTCCTCGTCGGTCGGCCGGGCGGCGTCCCGCGCGCGCAGCGCGGCGGTGACGCTCACCTGCGAGGAGCCCGAGCCGACCAGCCCGCGCAGCCCCCGCTCGCCCTCCTCGGCGGGCGGGCCCGGGCGCCGGCCCCGGGGCTCCGAGGAATCGTGCTCGGCGCGTCTGGCGCCACGCGGCGACCGGGAGCCGTCGTCGTCGTGCACGCCGGCCGTGCTCGCGCTCGCGGCCTCACCGTCCGGCGTGGCGCCGTCGCCGTGGTGCCGCAGCCTCCGCCGCCGCCGCTCCGCATCACCCATCACCCGACCGTACCGGCCACGGCGCGGCGCGCGGGAGTCAGAAGACCTCCATGGGCGCCGGGGCGCGGTGCCAGCCGAAGGCCGGGCCGGTCGCCGCCACCGCGCCCGGGACCAGTTCCCGGACCCGGCCGGCGGCGGCGAGCGCGGCCAGGCCGGCGCCGGCCAGGTAGAGCTCGCCGAGGGCACGGACGTCGCAGGCCAGCCCGGCCGGCGCCGCGGTGGCCGTGCACTCCGCCCCGGACGGCCCGCCGACCAGCCGCCAACGGCCGCTGTTCTCCGGCAGCAGGTCGTCGGTGACCTCGACCACCACGTCGACGTCGGTGGCGTAGCGGCGGGCGGCCAGCGCGGCCGGCACGTCCACGAGACGGACCCAGAGGGCGTCGGCAAGCCGGGCGCCGAGCTGCCGCGGCTCGTCCACCAGCCGGAAGAGCGGCTCGTCCACGGCGGCGATCGGGAAGGACACCCGGCGGGTCAGGTCGATCGAGAGCAGCAGCCGCCACAGCGCCAGGTACGCCTCCGGTCGGGCGGCCACCACCTCGCCCACCTGGACCTCGGCCCGCGGCACGGTGCCCGTCCAGTCCTCCTTCGTCCGGTAGAGCGCGTACCCGTCGAGACCGTCCGGCCCCTCGTGCAACAGCACCCGGCGCTCGGTGGCGCCGCCCCGCAGCCCCTTCACGTCGGCGAGCACGTAGTCCCACCAGCGCTCGTCCCGCTGGGACCAGCCGGGGCGGTCGGCGCGCACCCGCTCGTACAGCCGGGCCAGCCCGGCCCGGTGCGGCGCCGGCCGGTCCAGGCGGAGGGTGCCCTCGGCGGGCGTCGGGTCCGGCAGGCGCAGCCCGGAGGTGTCGCCGGCCACGATGAGCCGCTCCGCGGCCAGGCCGTAGCCGAACCGGGGATAGATCCGGCCCTCGCTGGCCCAGAGCACCGCGAGCGGCTCCCGGCCGGCGCCGCGGACCTCGCGGAGCTGCCGGCGCATCAGCCCGGTGAGCAGCCCGCGCCGGCGGTGCGTCGGGGCGACCGAGACCATGGTCACGTGCGCGGCCGGCACGCTGCCCCCGGGCACGGCCAGGTCGCGGGTGAACGCTGCGGCGTGCGCCACGGCGGTCGCGCCGTCGCGGACCAGCAGCGACCGGTCCGGTTCGAACACCCCGCGCTCGAGCTCCAGCAGTTCGGGGTCGGACCCGCCGTGGAAGGCCAGCGCCAGCAAGGCGGCGATCTCGTCGAAGTCCTCGGCCCGGGGCACCACCGCGTCGGTCATCGGATGTGTCTAACCCATCACGTTCGGGGTCGGCACCCTATTTGCCGGCTCGCTACCCTCGGAACCGTGGCCGGCGTCGGTCGAGGGGGAGGACACGAGATGGCGGACCAGACACAGCCGTGGGCCGAGCGGACGGTCGAGGTGCCGCCGCAGCCCGGCGTGGTGCCCCCGCAGCGGGACCCGTTCCGGCGCGGGGTGGCGGCCGTCGGCCAGCCGCGTACGCCCCGGACCGAGCAGTTCCCCGCCGTCGACCCCGGCGACTGGACGGGTGATTCGTCGCCCCGGCGCCCGATGGGCTGGCACCTCGCCCAGCTCCGCCGGGGCGGGGAGTGGAGCGCGGCCGGCGCCCTGTTCGCCTTCGTCTGCTGGGGCATCTGGGCCATCTCCGGCCGGGGCAACCTGGCCACCCCGCTGCTCACCTTCGTGCTCAGCCTGCTCACCGCCGCCGGCCTGTTCGCGCTGGCCCGCCTGCTGGGCCGGCTGGTCCTGGAGCGGCAGCTCGGCCGGGTGCGGCGCAGCGCCCGCGGCGCGCACCTGGTGACCGCGCTCTTCCTGGTCGGCGTGGGGGTGGCCTACCTGCAGCAGACCGAGTGGGTGGTCTCCGCCTGGAACTGGATGACCGGCAACTGACGACCGTGGCCGCGGGCGGGGCGGCCCTCCCGCCGCCCGCCCGCGTGCCCGGTCGCGGAACGCCGCGACGCCGGTCGTCACTCCACCAGGACGGCGCTCGCATTACCCGGCCGGGCGCGGTTCATCCGTCGCCCGGTGGGCTGAGCCGTCACTGCCCCCCGGCGTCGGCCTTCGGCGAGGCGACCCGCGCCGCCGGGTCCTCGACGCCCGGCTCGCCGCCGCCGGGGGCCACCATCCCGTCGTAGTTGTAGACGACGCCCCCCTCGCCGTGCTGCTGGGTGGTCCGGATGTAGCGGTGGATCATGCCGTCGATCTCGATCTCCAACAGGGCCTGGTCACCCGCGTCCTGGCTGTTGCCGTCGCGCGGACCGCCCACCAGGTACGCCTTCGTGTTCGTCTCCATGGGCCAGCCGTACCCCTGCCGGCTCGGGCGGAAACGGCGACCGCCCACCGGCCGGGCCGGGCCGTTCACCGAGCCGGGGCGCGCTTCCGGCGCACCGATCCGGGCCGGCCGTCGTGCCGGCCCGAAGGTGCGGCCAGCATGACGGGATGGGCGCGTATCGATCAGCGTACGAGCGGAGCATCGCCGACCCGGCCGGCTTCTGGCGGGAGGCCGCGGCGGACCTCGACTGGCACCGGGCGCCGGAGCGGATCCTCGACGACAGCGGCGCCCCGCTGTACCGCTGGTTCCCCGACGGTGTGCTGAACACCTGCCACAACGCGCTCGACCGGCACGTGGCGGCCGGCCGCGGCGACCAGCCCGCGCTGATCCACGACAGCCCGGTCACCGGCACGGTCCGCACCCTCAGCTACGCCGAACTGCTCGCCGAGACCGCCCGGTTCGCCGGAGCGCTGCGCCGGCTCGGCGTCGGTCGGGGCGACCGGGTGCTGCTCTACCTCGCCATGGTGCCGGAGGCGGTGATCGCCATGCTGGCCTGCGCACGGATCGGCGCGGTGCACTCGGTGGTCTTCGGCGGCTTCGCCGCCCACGAGCTGGCCGTCCGCATCGACGACGCGCGGCCGGCCGTGGTCGTCGCCACCTCCTGCGGCATCGAGGTGGACCGGGTGGTGCCCTACCACCCGATCCTCGCCGCCGCCCTGGACGAGGCGGCCCACGCCCCGGCGCACTGCGTGATCGTGCAGCGCCCCCAGGAGCCCGCTCCGCTGCTTCCCGGCCGCGACCTGACCTGGGACGAGGTGATGGCCGACGCGGAGCCCGTGGAGTGCGTGCCGGTCGCCGCCACCGACCCGCTCTACATCCTCTACACCTCCGGCACCACGGGCCGGCCCAAGGGCGTGGTGCGGGACAACGGCGGGCACGCCGTGGCGCTGCGCTGGTCGATGCGGAACGTCTACGGTATCGAGCCGGGCGACGTCTTCTGGGCCGCCTCCGACGTGGGCTGGGTCGTCGGCCACTCCTACATCGTGTACGCGCCGCTGCTCACCGGTGCCACCACCGTGCTCTACGAGGGCAAGCCGGTCGGCACCCCGGACGCCGGGGCGTTCTGGCGGGTGGTCGCCCAGCACCGGGTGGCCGCCCTGTTCACGGCGCCCACCGCGATCCGGGCGATCCGCCGGCAGGACCCGGACGGGGCGCTCCTGGCCGGTCACGACCTGACCAGCCTGCGCACCCTCTTCCTGGCCGGCGAGCGGCTGGACCCGGACACCTGGGCGTGGGCGGGGGAGCGGCTCGGCGTACCCGTGGTGGACAACTGGTGGCAGACGGAGACCGGCTGGCCGGTGGCGGCCAACCCGCGCGGCCTGGAGCCGCTGCCCATCAAGCCCGGCTCGCCGTCGGTGCCCGTCCCCGGCTACGACGTCCGGGTGGTCGACGGCGGCGGCCGGGAGGTGCCGCCGGGCACCGACGGCTCGATCGTGATCCGGCTGCCCCTGCCACCGGGCTGCCTGCCCACCCTCTGGGGCGACGACGAGCGCTTCGTCCGCTCCTACCTCGCCACCTTCCCCGGCTACTACCTGACCGGCGACGGCGGCCGGTTCGACGACGACGGCTACCTCTACGTGATGGGCCGCACCGACGACGTGATCAACGTGGCCGGGCACCGCCTCTCCACCGGGGCCATGGAGGAGGTGCTGGCCACGCACCCGGCGGTCGCCGAGTGCGCGGTGATCGGCGTGGCCGACGCGCTCAAGGGCCAGGTGCCCAGCGGGTACGTGGTGCTCAAGGCCGGCGCCGACGCGGACCCGGACGCGCTCGCCGGTGAGCTGGTCGCCCTGGTCCGGCAGCGGATCGGGCCGGTGGCCGCGTTCCGCCGGGTGACCGTGGTGCCGGCGCTGCCCAAGACCCGCTCCGGCAAGATCCTCCGCCGGACCATGCGCGGGCTGGTCGAGGGGCGGGACGAGCCGGTGCCGCCGACCATCGAGGACCCGGCGGCCCTGGCCGTCTTCCGCGACCTCGGCGCTACTCCTTGACGAAGCGGTGGAGCACGAAGTCCTCCTCCGAGCCGCACACGATGACCTGGGTGTTCCAGGAGCAGGAGTCGCCCCGCACGTCCTTCAGCTCGCCGAGCTGGGCCACCGTGCCCGACTCGGCGCCCACCCCGGCCACGCTGCGGTCGTCCACCCCGCTGCCCAGCGGGTCGGCGAAGACCAGCAGGTTGCCGGCGTCGACCCGGAGGGCCACCCCGTCCTCGTCGTCGAGCACCCGCGTCCCGTCCGCCGCGAAGAGGGTCGCGGCCGGCTCCGGGTACATCCGCCGGGCCAGCACCCGCTCGCCGACCGGCACCAGCTGGGTCATCCCCGGCGCCGCCCACCGCTTGACGCCCTTGCCCTCCTGCGCGGCCACCACCGTGGCGGTCTGGTCGTCGGAGTTGGTCACCTCCAGCAGGCAGGCCCGGTGCTCCCCGCACGGCGCCAGCGCCTTGGCCTGCCGGTCGTCGTCCTCCGCGGTGTAGAGCACGCTCGGCTGCGCCTGCTTCCCCAGGTCGTACGCGAGCAGCCGCCCGTCGTCGCCGGCCACGTAGAGCCGGTCCTCGTGGGCGGCCACCAGGTCGTCCGGCTCGGCCACGGCCTTCCAGCGGCGGACCTCACCGCCGGAGCCGAGGTCGATGAGCCGGACCGACCTGTCCGCGCTCACCTGCACGAGTTGCTCGACCGGGCCCTGCTCCGGGTCGCGGGGCGAACCGTCGCCGTACGCGGGGCCGGACACGGCCTCGTCGGTGGTCACCGGGTGCACGCTGTCGCGGGTGTTGCCGTACTCGTCGGTCAGGTCGGCCAGCTCCCAGCGCTCGCCGCCGTCGCGCAGGTCGAGCCCGACCAGCCGCTTCCGCTCGTGGTCGGTGAGCGCCACCATCTCCTTCCCGACGAACATCTCGTCGTCCCCCTGCACGGTGTGCCGCCAGCGCGGCGTGCCGTGCCCGCCGTCGAGCACCTCGAGCTGGCGCGGGGTGCTGCTGCCGGCGGCGTCCGCGAGCAGCGCCACCGCGCCGGGTAGCGCGACCACCCCGGCCCACTGGTCGGCCGTGGTGGCGCTCTCCTCCCGCCACAGCTCCTTGCCGGTGCCCGCCTCGACGGCCACCACCGCCAGCCGGCCGTTCTCGCGCGGATAGGCCAGGTAGGCCCGGTCGCCCGCGACCGCGGTGAACATCTCCACCGGCCGTTTCCCGCCGGCCGCGACCCGGGTGCCCTTGCCGAACGCCTGGAAGTCCAGCTCCGGGTGGCGGTCCCGGGTGAGGTAGAGGACGGTCGCGGTGGCCACCCCGGCCAGGGCCGCCACCGCGCCGATCGAGATCCACAGCGCCCGCCGTCGGCGGCCACCGCCGGCCGGCGCCGCCGGCGATCCGGGCGTGCCGTTCCCGGGTACGCCGGGCGAGCCCGGCCACGCCGCCGGCTGGTGCGGGATCCCGGGCCCCTGCGGGGGTACGCCCGCCGGCGAGCCGTACGGCGGCAGGGCCGGTGCCGGCGTACCCGGTGCGGGTGAGTGCGGGGCCACGGCGGTGCCGTGCGGTCCGGCGGCGAGCGGCCCGCCATTCGCTCCTGCGGCGACGGTCGTGCTTTCCGGTCCCGGGGCGACGGTCGTGCCGCCCACTTCCGTGGTGGCGCCAGATGGGAGGACGGGCGTTCTCGGATCCGCGGCGGCGGTCGGCATCCCGGCGGGCAGCGTGCCGGCCGGGCCGACGCCCGGGGACGCGGTGGCCGGGGTCGCGGCGGTTGGCGGGCCGGCGGGGGGCGCGCCGACCGGGGCGAGCGGCAGCGGCGGGGCGGCGGACCGGTTCCGGCGCAGCGGCAGGTCGGTGAGCGCGCCCTCGGCGACCGGCAGCTCGGGTTGCTCCAGCACGGTGGGCGCGATTCCCAGCTCGGCGTGGAGCAGCCGGGCCACCAGCGGCATCCGGGACGAGCCGCCCACCAGGAACAGCCCGGCGAGCCGCTCCGGGGTCAGCCTGGCCGCGGAGATCACCCGCCGGGTCTCGGCGACGGCCCGCCGCAGCAGCGGCGCGGCCACCCCCTCCAGCTCCGTCCGGGTCAGCGACACGGCGGCCGGCACCCCCGGCACCGCCACCGGCGCCGTCGTGGTGCGGGACAGCATCTCCTTCGCGCCCCGGACGTGCTCGACGAACTGGAGCCGCTCCCGCCACCCGGTGGTGTCGGCCGGCTCGCTCAGCCGCGCCCACTGCGTGGGGTGGGTGGCGGCGACCCGCTCGCCGACCAGCGCCAGCAGGGCGGCGTCGAGGTCCAGCCCGCCCAGGTCGTCGAGGCCGCCGCAGGAGATCAAAGTGAAGCCGGAGTCACCCCACGGGTCCGCGCCCTCGTTGCGCACCACGGCGACGTCCAGCGTCCCGCCGCCGAAGTCGAAGACCGCCACCGACTCACCCACCGGAACCGGCCGGCGCAGCACCTCGGTGTAGTAGCGCGCCGCCGCCACCGGCTCGCGCAGCAGCCGGGTGCCGGGCGGGGTGGGACCGGAGAGGGTGTGCTCGGCCGCCGAGGGCCAGCCGGCCAGGGCGAGCGCCTCGGCGAGCACCTGCCGCCGACCGGCGTCCCAGGTCGCCGGGCAGGTGACCACCGCGGGCGGCAGGAACCCGAGCGCGCCCACCGCGGCCTCGCCCACCGCGCGCAGCACCGCGCCGAGCAGTTCGGCCGGGGTGGGCCGGCGGTCGCCGAGCGTCACCTCCGGCTCGTCGACGCGACGCTTCGGGTTCGGCTCGTAGCGGTCGGGGTCGGCGTGGGCCAGCCGCAGCGCGTCCCGCCCCACGTGCAGGCGCCCGTCGGTGTCGGCGTACACACCGGACGGCAGGATCGGCTGGCCCTCCACCAGCAACGGGCGGGTGCGCCCGTCGGGCCAGCGCAGCACGGCCACGGTGTTCGAGGTGCCGAGGTCCACGCCGAGGGCGAAACCGTCCCGCTGGCCTGACATCCGTCGCTACCTCCACCCGACGAGGGGATGTCCGGCCCCGCATCGTACGCAGCCCCCGCCGCCCGGCGATCTCCGGCGCGGTACCGCCCGGGCGAGGTGCGCCCGCCGGGTGCGTCAGCCGCCCTCGTTTGCCTCGGCCTAAGCGGGGAAGCCATGGCGCGGCCGGAGCAAGGAGCGTGATGATCGAGGTCTGCCGAACGATCCGCACCCCACCCGAGCGGATCTTCGCGGTGCTCGCGGATGGTTGGAGCTACGCCAGCTGGGTTGTCGGTGCCGCCCACATACGGGCCGTCGACGACGGCTGGCCCGCAGTGGGCACCCGGGTCCATCACCGGGTGGGCCCATGGCCGCTGCAGATCGAGGACCAGACCGTGGTGCGGGAGATGGAGCCGAACCGTCTCCTCGAACTCGACGCGCACGCCGGTCCGCTCGGGATCGCTCGGGTCCGCCTGGCATTGGAGCCGGTCTCGGCCACCACGACCCGGGTACGCATGGGCTGGCGGGCGGCCGCAGGGGCCGCCCGCTTCGTGCCGGAGACCGTACTGGCGCTGATGCTGCGCCCGCGCAACTCGGAAACACTGCACCGTGTGGAGGACATCGCCGTACACCGACAGGTCCCCGCACGGTAGGTGAACTCATGCCTCGCCGGAGGGAGCCGACGCTCCGGGTGAACGGCACGCGGATGGCACGGGCAGCGCCACGCGCACGCCCGTTGTAGCGTGCGCTGGCATGACGTTGACAGCGGCGCATGTCCCCACGGGGAGGCCCCCTGTGACGCGCCGTCGGCCTGCCTCGCCACCAGCGGGTGCCGATGGGCTTTCGACTGGTGGTCCACTCTCCGAACGGCTACGTCCCAGGCTGACCGCCGAAGGCCGGCTGTACGAATGGCGGTATGGGTGCGACATGGTGGCCACGGCATGGCGGGAGGATCGGTGGTGATCAACAAGCGAGGCAGTAGGCCGATCGTCGTCGATGGCACGTGCTATCGCTGGCTCGTCCGCCGGAAGCCTACGTACAGCCAGGGCTTGACCTGGTCGCCGTTGAGCTTTGCCGTTGAGCGGACAGACTCGCCCGGCTGCTCCACCCTCGTCGTGCGGCTGGCGTCCGCTCACGCTGGCAACTGGATGAACGCCGCGGCATCTCCGGTGCTGCCTTCGGCGGTCGCCAGCGCCATACGGCAAGCACTTGAGCGTGGATGGCAACCGGATCATCCGGGATCGCCGTTCATGCTGAACGTTGGTGACGAGGAATAGCCGTAGCCGGTGGAAGGCCCAGGTGCGCGATCATGGGAGTTGATCGAGGAGTGCGAGCCGGCCGCTGGCTGAGAGCGGATCTCCTCGGCCATGGACCGGCGGATCGTCAAGCAGGCCCGGCGCAGCGGCGGCCAGAGCTGCTGGTGGCCCACGGATGGCCGGCGGGATCAGAGCGGGGGAGTGGACGACCGGCCCAGGATGCGGGGATGCAGCCTCTGACTTCGGCCGGAGTGCGGTGGAGCGGGCGACGGGAATCGAACCCGCACCGTCAGTTTGGAAGACTGAAGCTCTGCCATTGAGCTACGCCCGCGACCGCCCCGCTCTCGCGGGACGCGCCCGACAGCCTACCCAATCCCGGAACCGGACGCGCAGCGCCGTACCGCCGCGCCGCTCCGGACCGCCCCGGTGCCCGTCCGGCGGGCCCGGACGGCATACACTTCTCGTCGCCACGGGGTGTGGCGCAGCTTGGTAGCGCACTCGCTTTGGGAGCGAGGGGCCGTGGGTTCAAATCCCGCCACCCCGACTGTCGTACGCGATCGGGTCGTCCGGGAACCGCCGATTTTTTCCGCGCGGTACCCGGGCGCTGCCGATGCCGCAGGTCGGCTCGCCTACACTCGATGCGCGCAATCACGCCCAGACTCAACTGAGATCCGTCAAGGAGTACGCCTGTGAAGAGCACCGTCGAGACTCTGAGCCCGACGCGCGTGCGGCTCGCCATCGAGGTGCCGTTCGTCGAGCTCGAGCCGAGCCTCAGGAAGGCGTACCGGGAGATCGGCCAGCAGGTCCAGGTTCCGGGCTTCCGCCGGGGCAAGGTTCCCGCCGCCGTGATCGACCAGCGGGTGGGCCGGGGCACCGTCCTCAACGAGGCGGTGCAGGAGGCCATCCCGCAGAACATCCTGGCCGCGGTCCGCGAGCACGACCTGAAGACGCTCGGCCGTCCGGAGGTCGAGATCACCGAGTTCAACGACGGTGACTCGCTCAACTTCACCGCCGAGGTGGACGTCCGCCCGGAGATCACCCTGCCCGACCCGGCCACCATCGAGGTGACCGTGGACGAGATCCAGATCGCCGACAGCGAGATCGACGAGCAGGTCAACAGCCTGCGCGAGCGGTTCGCCACGCTGAAGACCGTCGAGCGGGCCGCCCAGGAGGGCGACTACGTCCAGATCGACCTGAACGCGACCGTCGACGGCGAGGACGTGCCGGGCGGGCAGGCGAGCAACATCTCGCACGAGGTCGGCAGCAAGCAGCTCCTGCCGGGCCTGGACGAGGCGCTGGTCGGCCTGGCCGCCGGCGACAGCACCACCTTCTCCACCCAGCTGGTCGGCGGCGACTACGCCGGCCGCGACGCCGACGTGGCGGTGACCGTCCGCACGGTCAAGGAGAAGGAGCTGCCCGAGCTCAACGACGACTTCGCCCAGCTGGCCAGCGAGTTCGACACCATCGAGGAGCTCCGCGCCGACCTGCGCGAGCGGGTGACCCGGGGCAAGCAGGTCGAGCAGATCTACGCCGCCCGGGACAAGGCCCTCGAGCAGATGGTCGCGGCCGCCGAGGTGCCGGCGCCGGAGGGTGTCGTCAAGGAGGAGGTCGAGAGCCGCAAGGCCGCGATGGTCGACCAGCTCGAGCGCATCGGCGCCTCCCTCGAGGAATACCTCGCCGCGGAGGAGAAGACCGAGGAGCAGATCGACACCGAGCTGACCGAGGCCGCCACCGACGGCGTCAAGATCCAGCTCCTGCTGGACACCCTCGCCGACGCCGAGGACGTCCAGGTCTCTGACGACGAGTTCGGTCACGAGATCGTCCACCGCGCCCAGCGCGCCGGGATGGCCCCGCAGCAGTACTACGACCAGCTGGTCCGCTCCGGCGCCGCCCAGGCCGTCTTCGGTGACGTGCGCCGGGGCAAGGCGCTCGCCTCGGTGATGGAGAAGATCAAGATCAAGGACTCGGCGGGCAACGAGGTCACCCTCGACGCGCTGCGGGCCCAGAACGAGGCCGAGCACGACCACCAGCACTGATCGTCGGCGTCGGCCGCCGTCCCGCGCTACGCGCCGGGCGGCGGCCGAAACCCTTTTCCGGGTACGCCCCGAGGGTGACTGCGCTGAGAGCGAACAGTGCCCCGACCGGGAGTACGGCCCCCGGCTGAGCGGTTAGTGTCGGGTAGGACGGTACGGAGAGCGAAGGGCTGCCATGACCGACATGCACATCCCCAAGAAGTCGCTCCGGGCGATCGAGGCCCGCGGTGGCGACTCCATTGGCAACCTCGACGACTCGGTCTACAACCGGTTGCTCAAGGAGCGGATCATCTTCCTGGGCAGCGAGGTGACCGACCAGGTCGCCAACCGCATCTGCGCGCAGCTCCTGCTGCTCGCCGCGGAGGACCCGGACCGCGACATCAACCTCTGGATCAACTCGCCGGGTGGCTCGGTCTACTCCGGCATGGCGATCTACGACACCATGCAGTTCATCGACAACGACGTGTCGACCGTGGCGATGGGCATGGCCGCGTCGATGGGCCAGCTTCTGCTCTGCGCGGGCACCAAGGGCAAGCGCTACGCCCTGCCGCACGCGCGGATCATGATGCACCAGCCCTCCGGTGGCCTCGGCGGCACCGCGTCGGACATCGCGATCCAGGCCGAGCAGATGCTCTACACGAAGCGGATGTTCCAGGAGCGGGTCGCCCACCACACCGGCCAGAGCCAGGCGCAGATCGAGGCGGACTCGGACCGGGACCGCTGGTTCACCGCCCAGGAGGCCATGGACTACGGCTTCATCGACAAGGTGATCATCGGGGCCGCGCAGGTTCCGGATGGCGCCGGGACCCTGAGCTGAGGAGCTGACGATGACCGACCTGAGCCTGCCGCCCCAGTTCGCGGCCGTGCACAACCGCTACGTCCTGCCGTCGTTCGTCGAGCGCACGTCGTACGGGATGAAGGAGTCCAACCCGTACAACAAGCTCTTCGAGGACCGGATCATCTTCCTCGGCGTCCAGGTGGACGACGCGTCGGCCAACGACGTGATGGCCCAGCTGCTGACGCTGGAGGGCACCGACCCGGACCGCGACATCATCATGTACATCAACTCGCCGGGTGGCTCGTTCACCGCCATGACGGCGATCTACGACACCATGCAGTACGTCCGCCCGGACATCCAGACCGTCTGCCTCGGCCAGGCGGCCAGCGCGGCGGCGGTGCTGCTCTCGGCGGGCACCCCGGGCAAGCGGATGGCGCTGCCCAACTCCCGGATCATCATCCACCAGCCGGCCACCGAGGGCGGCTACGGCCAGGGGTCGGACATCGAGATCCAGGCCCGGGAGATCCTGCGGATGCGGACGCAGCTGGAGGACATGCTGTCCCGGCACTGCAACCGCCCCATCGAGCAGGTCCGCAAGGACATCGACCGTGACAAGATCATGACGGCCGAGGAGTCCAAGGAGTACGGGCTGGTCGACACGATCCTGACCAGCCGTAAGAAGGGTCTGCTGGCGTCTCACGCCGCCAGCTGAGCAGTGCGAGGTCGGAGGTCGGTCGGGGCGTCCTTCCCGGCCGACCTCTGACACACCCGATTTGGGGGTCGGAGAAACCTCCGGCAGCGGGTAACGTCGGGTCTGTGCCGCTTCGCTGGGTCGGACCGGCGAGGTGGGACGACAGGACGGACGGGCGCGCGGCGCCCGCAGGTCAGGGCCGGCTTCCCGGCCGACGAGTGCAGGGAGAACGTAGGTGGCACGGATCGGTGACGGCGGCGACCTACTGAAGTGCTCCTTCTGTGGCAAGTCGCAGAAGCAGGTCAAGAAGCTCATTGCAGGCCCCGGGGTCTACATCTGCGACGAGTGCATCGATCTCTGTAACGAGATCATCGAGGAGGAACTGGCCGAGTCCGGCGAGGTGAAGTGGGAAGAGCTTCCCAAGCCGATGGAGATCTGCCAGTTCCTCGACAACTACGTCGTCGGTCAGGAGCAGGCCAAGAAGGCGCTCGCCGTCGCGGTCTACAACCACTACAAGCGGATCCAGGCCGAGGCGGCCGGTGCCCCGGGTTCGGGCAGCGACGGCGTCGAGCTGGCCAAGTCCAACATCCTGCTGCTCGGCCCGACCGGGTGCGGCAAGACCCACCTGGCGCAGACCCTGGCCCGAATGCTCAACGTCCCGTTCGCGATCGCCGACGCGACCGCGCTCACCGAGGCGGGCTACGTCGGCGAGGACGTGGAGAACATCCTCCTCAAGCTGATCCAGGCGGCCGACTACGACATCAAGCGCGCCGAGACCGGGATCATCTACATCGACGAGGTCGACAAGATCGCCCGGAAGTCGGAGAACCCGTCGATCACCCGGGACGTCTCCGGTGAGGGCGTGCAGCAGGCGCTGCTGAAGATGCTCGAGGGCACGGTGGCCAACGTGCCGCCGCAGGGCGGGCGCAAGCACCCGCACCAGGAGTTCATCCAGATCGACACCACCAACGTGCTGTTCATCTGCGGTGGCGCCTTCGCCGGCCTCGACCAGATCATCGAGGCCCGCACCGGCTCCGGCGGCACCGGCTTCGGCGCCCGGCTCCGCTCGGTCTCCGAGCGGTCGACCGACGACATCTTCAGCCAGGTCATGCCGGAGGACATGCTCAAGTTCGGGCTGATCCCCGAGTTCATCGGCCGGCTCCCGGTGATCACCAACGTGCGCAGCCTCGACCGCAGCGCGCTGGTCCGCATCCTCACCGAGCCGCGCAACGCCCTGGTCCGGCAGTACCAGCGCCTCTTCGAGCTGGACGGCGTCGAGCTGGAGTTCGAGCAGCCCGCGCTGGAGGCGATCGCCGACCAGGCCATGCTCCGCGGCACCGGCGCCCGCGGTCTGCGGGCGATCATGGAAGAGGTCCTGCTCTCCGTGATGTACGAGGTGCCGAGCAACCCCGACGCCGCCCGGGTGCTGATCACCCGCGAGGTCGTCCTGGAGAACGTCAACCCGACCATCGTGCCCCGCGAGTTCACCGGCCGGCGGGCCCGCCGGGACCGCGAGGAGAAGTCGGCCTGACCGCCGCAGCGACCGCGCCCGGGTCAGCTCGGGCGCGGTCCGCGTGACCGGGTCCGCCGGTCCCACTCGCCCGACGGGGTGACCGCCACCATCACCAGCCGCGCCGGCTCGTCGCCCGCGGTGCGGTAGCCGTGCTCCCGGTCGGCGTGGAACTCCACGGTCTCGCCGGCGCGCACCTCGTGGTCGACGCCCTCCACGGTGACCGTGACGGTCCCGGCCAGCACGTGCAACACCTCCCGGGTGCCGCGCGGGTGGTCGGGGGAGTGGTGCGCCTCGCCGGGCTGCATTCGCCACTCCCAGAGCTCGACCAGGTCCGGCTCGCCGAGACCGCTGAGCAGTCGCGCGGTGCCGCCGTGCTCGCCCCGCCACAGCACCGGCGCGTCGCCGGCCCGGGAGACCCGTACGGTGCTCTCCTCGGCCGGCTCGAGCAGCCGGGCGATGTTGACGCCGAACGCGTCGGCGACCCGGCAGAGGGTGCCGACGCTCGGGTTGGTCCGCGCCCCCTCGATCTGCACGAGCATGCCCTTGCTCACCCCGGAGCGCCCGGCCAGCTCCTCGAAGGACCAGCCGCGGGCAGCCCGCAGCTCGCGTACCTGTCGGGCCACCGCGGAGGTCACCGCGCCCACCCGCCCTCCGGCGTCGGTCATCACACTATCCTTCGCGGTCAATATTGTGGTACGACTGCCTGATGTTCCCCATTGTGCTCGCGGCGGTGTCCGCGGTCGCGTTCGGCACGGCCGACTTCTCCGGCGGCAAGGCGTCCCGGCACGCCGACCCGATCGCGGTGACCGTGGTGTCGCAACTGCTCAGCGTCCCGCTGCTGCTCGCCCTCGTGCTGCTCGTGCCCGGCACGCCCGGCCCGCTCGACCTGGCCTGGGGGCTGCTCGCCGGAGTGGCCGGCGCGGCCGGGGTGATGCTGCTCTACAAGGCCCTGGCCGGCGGCGTGATGGCGGTCGTCGCACCGGTCACCGCGATCACCGCCGCGGTCGTGCCGATCGTCGCCGGACTGGTCACCGCACACTCCCCGGGCACTCTGGCGCTCGCCGGCGCCGGGCTCGCCGTGGTGGCCATCGCGCTGGTGAGCCTGGGAGAGGGCGGCGCCACCGGCCGGGTGTCCGGCCGGCTGATCGGCATGGCGCTGGGCGCCGGGCTGCTGTTCGGGATCTTCTTCGCGCTGCTCGGCCAGGCCGACGAGGGCGCCGGCATGTGGCCGGTGGCCGCCGTACGGGTCAGCTCCATCGCCTTCGGTCTCGCGCTCGCCGTGCGCACCGGCGTACGCCTGCGGCTCGAACCGCGGGTGTTCCGCTGGGCCGCGGCGGCCGGCCTGCTGGACTCGGCGGCGAACGCGCTCTTCCTGGCCGCCGCCGGCCGGGGCCACCTCAGCGTGGTGGCCGCCATCGCCGCGCTCTGCCCGGCGAGCACCGTGCTCCTCGCGCTCGCGGTCGACCGGGAACGGCTCCGCCCGGTGCAACTGGCCGGGCTCGGCTTCGCCGCCGGCGCGCTCGTGCTGGCGAGCATCTGAGCCCTGTCGCCACCCGCCGTCCGCCCGTACGCTGAGCGTCATGCGCGTCGCCGTCTGTCAGCTCAACGCCCGTGAGGACCGAGCCGCGAACCTCGCCGCCGCCGAGGCCCTGCTGGCCCGGGCGGCGGCGGCCGGCGCGGACCTCGCCGTCCTCCCGGAGTACGTGGACTACCTCGGCCTCGCCGCCGGCATGCCCCCGGCCGAACCGGTCGACGGCGTGGTCGGCCGGTTCTTCGCCGACGCCGCCCGCCGGCTCGGCATGTGGGTGATCGCCGGCTCGTTCCACGAGGCCGGCCCGGACCCGGAGCACACCTGGAACACCTCGCTGGTCTTCGACCGCGACGGCGCGCTCGCCGCCAGTTACCGCAAGATCCACCTGTACGACGTCGAGATCCCCGGCCGGGTCTCCTACCAGGAGTCGGCCAGCGTGGCGCCGGGCGAGAAGCCCGTGGTGGTGGACGTCGAGGGCCTCCGGGTCGGCCTGTCGATCTGCTACGACCTCCGGTTCCCTGAGCTCTACCGGCAACTGGCCGTCGACGGCGACGCGGAGCTCCTGGTGGTGCCGGCCGCGTTCATGATGCACACCGGGCGCGACCACTGGGAGGTGCTGCTCCGGGCCCGGGCGATCGAGAACCAGTGCTACGTGGCGGCCGCTGGGCAGACCGGCGACCACGAGCCGGGGCGGACCTGCTTCGGACGCAGCATGGTGGTGGACCCGTGGGGGACGGTCGTCAGCCAGGTCCCCGACGGCCCGGGTCTCGCCGTCACCGAGCTGGACCTGGACCGGCTGCGGGCGATCCGCGTCGAGGTGCCGAGCCTCGCCAACCGGCGGCTCTGAACCCGGGCTCAGCTCTCCAGGAGCACGCCCACCACCGTGAAGCCGGCGATCGCCGCCGCGGTGACGAGCAGGGCCGTGGTCATCCGGGAGGGACCGCGCCGGACGAGGCGCCCCACCGACAGCAGGACGACGGCGAGCACGAAGGCGCCGATGACCAGCTGCCAGAACGGCAGCAGGAGCCCGAGCAGTGCCTCCTCGGCGAGCGTCGTCGCCGGGAACCGGGACACGTCATCCATGCCGAACACTCTGGCACGGATGAGCCCGCGGTGGTCCCGTCCGATCCCGGCTTTCCGCCGGCGGGACTCGCGGGAGCGGCGCCGAAAGCGGCAATGACGATCATTGATTTGCCTTCTCGGAGCCGTCCGCGTAACTTTCTCTCTGCACGCGGGAGGCCGGACAAACCGGCCGAGAACGGGCGCCAGGCTGGTGGCGGCGACGCCGAGCCAGACTGAGGATCCGGGCGGTGCGAGACACTCCGAGAAACACGGGGTTGCGATCGCGAAGCCGACCGGGTAGAGTTCGAAAGCCGGCAGGGAGCCGGGCGGGTGGCCGCGAAAGCGGCGATCGGCCGGTCCGCCGGAATCCACGACAGCAACGACCGCCATCTACGGCGAGCGTCAGCGTGGATCGGACCGAACCAAGTTGATCACCTCAAACACGAGGTTGACAGCGAAGATCGGACCGGGTAAGTTAGAGAGGTTGCCCCGGACGGGGGTCCTGCTGGTGCGGGGTTTCCGGATGGTGTGTGGTTGTTCTTTGAGAACTCAACAGGGTGCTTGATAAGCCAGTGCCAAA
>NZ_JBEXLR010000056.1:0-39391 GCF_040610095.1 Micromonospora sp. NPDC004540 | reverse complement strand
ATCACGCTGGCCGGACCGAGCTTCGCCCGCACCTGCGCCACGTGCACGTCGACGGTCCGGGTGCCGGCGTGTGCCGCGTACCCCCAGATTCGGGGCGCACGCCCCGACCGCGCCGTTCGGTCAGCGCAGGTGAGCCTCGATGGCGTCGATGACGCGCGGGCGGAGTTCGGCGGCGCGGATGACCGCGTCGACGGAACCGACCTCGACGGCGCGCTGGATGCTGTGCACCCGGTCGAACTCCGTGGCCACCTCGCCGAGCTTCTCCGCCCGGACCGACGAGCGCAGCTCGTCCAGCTCGGCCGTCAGCGCGGCGCGGTCGGCGCCGGCGGCGGCGGCCGCCACGCGGCCCTCCAGGTCCCGCACCCGCGGGTCGGCCGCGGTGCGGGCGCTCACCTCGCCGGAGAAGACCACCGCCGCGGCCGGAGCGCCGCCCAGCACCGAGGCGAACGAGCCCTCCAGCGCCAGCACCGTCATGTCGGGGTTCAGCGCCTTCGAGAACACCACGAACGCACCGCCGTGGTAGCGCGAGATCACGCAGAACACGATGGGGCCGCGGAAGTTCACGATGGCCCGGCCGATCTCGGCGCCGTACTCCAGTTGCAGCTTGCGCATCGACTCGGGCGAGCCGTCGAAGCCCGACAGGTTCGCCAGCACCACCAGCGGCCGGTTGCCGCTGGCCGCGTTGATCGCGCGGGCGGCCTTCTTCGACGAGCGCGGGAACAGGGTGCCCGCCGTGTAGGTGTCCGGGCCGTCGGTGGGCGGGAAGCCGCGGCGCGGCACCGCCCGGGACTCGATGCCGAGCAGGCACACCGGGATGCCGCCGAGGTGCACGTCCTGCACCACCGCGGTCTCCGCGTCGGCCATGCCCGCCCAGCGTTCCAGCACCGGGTGGTCCTGGTCGGCGAGCGCCCGCATCACGGTCCGGATGTCGAACGGCTTCTTCCGGTCCGGGTTGGCCGTGGCGGAGAAGATCTCGCCGACGGTGGTGAAGTCGCTGCCGGCCACGGTGTGCGGGAAGTCCGAGATGTCCCGGTCGACGGGGTCGCTCGTCGTCGCCCGCCGCGGCGCCGACTCGCCGGGCGCCACGTACGTGTGGTCGTAGTGCGCCATCAGCACGTCGCGCGCGGCGGGAAGGTCGGGCGCCCAGTACTGCGCCTGCCCGTTCGGGCCCATCACCCGGTCGTAGCCGCCGATGCCGAAGTTGTCCTCGGCCGACACGCCGCCGGAGAAGTCGAGCGACTGCTTGCCGGTGAGCACCATCGCCGAGTCCGGCGTCATCACCAGCACGCCCTTGGTGTGCATGAGCATCGTCGCCTCGGCGTTCCAGTACGGCTGCGCCCCGACGTTGATGCCGGCCACCACGATGTTGATCTCACCGCCGTCCTGGGTGAACTCGACGATCCGCTTGAGCGCGGCCGCCACCCAGTCCATGTTCTCGGTGCCCGACGTCATGGAGATCCGGGCGCCGGCGGACAGCGCGTACCACTCCAGCGGCACCCCCATCCGCTCGGCCAGGCCGAGCGCGGCGATCACCCGGCGGCACTCCGGCTCCGACAGCGCGCCGAGCGACTTCGTGGGGTCGCCGAGCAGCACGACCCGGGTGACACCCTGCGGGTGCCGCGGCGTCGGCGTGGTGACCACACCCGCCACGATCGCCGCCGTGTTGCGCCCCCGGGGCCGGTCGACCGGCACCAGTGCGTGCCGGTCGTCGAGGTCGTGCTCGACGAAGTCGCCGAGCAGGCCGGTCAGCTCGTACGGGTACACCGTGTTGCGGCTGCTCGCGCGCAGCACCTTCAGTCGGTAGTCGTCGAGCGGCTCGACCGCGTCGACCGGCGGCTCGCCGACGGTCAGCTCGGCGCCGCCCGTGGCGGTGAAGGAGATCCGTACGGCGATCTTGGTCAGCTCGCCGGTCCGCCGGTCGCGCTGCCGGGCGATGAACAGGATCTCCTCCAGCCCGGCGCCCGCGGTCGTCGGGCGCACCCGCCCGGCGATCATCTCCATCTCCTCGCGGGTGAGCTCGCTCGGCGGCCAGACGTAGATCACGATGCGGTTGGTCTGGAAACGCTTCTTCGCCGGTCGCCGCGACTGCGCGCGGCGGATCGAGTCGAGGCAGGCGGCGACCGTGTCCTCGGTCGTCGGCAGCGCGACCAGCCGCCCGTCCTGCTCGCGCAGCTCGGCCAGGTCACGCACCTGCGCGAACGCGACGAGGCGCTCGTCCGACGGGTTCTCCCGGGCCACGCACTGGAAGAGGTAGACCTCCTCGTCCGACGACGGCAGCCGGGTCAGGTCGAACTTGTGCAGCCGCTCCAGCTGCATCCGCTGCGCGATGTACGGGTGCAGGCCGCGGATCAGCCGCTCCTCGGTCATCCCGGCGTCCGACGGGCGGAAGGTGAAGTGGTGGTGCATCACCGCGCCGCCCCGGCCCGCCACGGTGGTGGTGACCCGGCGGACCTGCGGCGGCAGCGGGTGCGCGGCGACGACCTCGTGCAGCGCGGCCGCCATGGCGTCGAAGTCCTCGGGCTGGTCCTCCCAGGCGAGGTAGATGTCGGCGTCGATGGCGTCCGCGCCGCCGGCCAGCTCCGCGAGCCCGCGCAGGGCGGCGCCGAGCGCGTCGAAGCGCACCGCGGCGGAGACCACGCTCGAGTCCGCGCGCTCGGCGACCACGAACGTGCAGCCCGCCACCTCGTGGGTGCGGACGCCGGTGAGCCCCTTGTTGCCGTAGTACCGCCGGGTCAGCACCTCCAGCATGACCGCGTTGTCGAGGTGGTCGCGCACGAGCCGCTGGCCGAGCAGCCGGACCAGCGGCTCGGTGCTGCGCACCATTTCCGCGACCCGCTCGGCGCGGTCCGGAGCGTCCGGGTGCGCGTCCAGGTGGCGCAGGTGCCTGCGGACCTCGGCATAGACGCGGGCGCGGTTGCGGCGCAGCAGCGGCTGGGCGAACCAGGCGAACACCACGCCCCGCGCCAGGTCGGCGACCACGGGGAAGCGGACCTGCGTCGCGGCCACCAGCCGCTCCAGCGCGAGGCCGGCGGGCTCCCGCAGCGCCTCGTCCGGCGGCGGCTCCCGCAGCCACGACCGCAGCAGCGTCGCGACGACCGTCGCGTCGGCGGACGCCCGCTGCTGGGCCAGGAAGATCCGGAACACGGCGGCCTCGAGCGCGGGGGAGCGCTCCAGGTCGGTGACGCCGTAGTGACCGAGCGCCTTGGCGAGCTTGGCCTGGAACGCGGCCGGCAGCCCGGCCCGTTCGATGTCGAGGCTCTGCAGGTAGGTGTGGAAGTACTCGCGGGCGCTCGGGACGTGGCCGTCGCCGTCCTCGCCGGTCGGCCGGTTGCGGCTCAGCTCGGTGAGGTCGGCGAAGACGTTGACCAGGTCCAGCTCCTCGGCCAGCGGCCGGTGGCCGTCCTCGGTGGCCTCCCGGCGGGCGGCGAGGTAGTCGTCGAGCACCCGGCGGTCGTCGTGCGGGTCGACGTCGAAGCCCAGCAGCAGGCCGCGCAGGTCCTCCTGGCCCCGCGTGGCGCGTTGCCGCACCGGGATCTCCACCGGCCCGGCGGGCAGGTCCAGCTCGACGGCGTCGGCTGCCGGGTCGTCGTCGGCCTCGGCGCCCTCGTCGGCGAGCGGCTCCAGCCGCAGCAGCGGCGCGCCGGCCTCCACCTGGCTGCCCACGGAGACGGCGCACTCCTTCAGCCGCGCCCGGAACGGCGCCCGCAGCACCGTCTCCATCTTCATGGCCTCCAGCACCAGCACCGGGGCGCCCGCCTCGACCTCGGCGCCGACCGCCAGCGGCGTGGCGACGACCAGCGCCGGCATCGGCGACCGGAGCACCCCGCCCTCGTCGCGGCTGACCCGGTGCGTCACGCCGTCCACCTCGACCAGGTGGATCGGCCCGTACGTGTCGGTGAGCAGGCGGTACCGGGCGCCGTTGACGACGATCTGCCCGGTGTGCCGGTCGAAGCGGTCCAGCTCGACGTCGGCGGTGTGGACGTCGCCGGCCGTCTCGATGCCGACGCGGAACCGGTGCGCCCCGATCCGCGCCACCCGCATCCGGTAGCCGACGCCGCGCAGCTTGAGGTCCAGCGGCCCGCCGCTCTTGTGCTGCACCTGCGGGCGGCCGCCGAACGCGGTCGACAGCAGCCGCTGCCGCTCGACGCGCTCCTCCTCCTCGTACGCCTCGATGGCGGCGGCCGCCAGCGCGACGGCGGAGTGCCGGTGCGCGACGAGTCGGCCCTCGGCGCGGACACGGTCGATCCAGCCGGTGTCCGCGCTGGCGTCGATCACCTCGGGCTGGTCGAGCAGGTCGAGCACGAAGCTCTTGTTCGTCGCGCCGCCCTCGATGATCACCGTGGTGTTCGCCATGGCCCGGCGCAGCCGGCCGAGGGCCTCGTCGCGGTCGCGGCCGTAGGCGATGATCTTCGCGATCATCGAGTCGAAGTCGGCGGGGATGGTGTCGCCCTCGCTGACGCCGGTGTCCACCCGGATGCCCGGCCCGGCGGGCAGGTCCAGCCGGGCGATGCGGCCCGGGGAGGGGGCGAAGTCGCGGTCGGGGTCCTCGGCGTTCAACCGGGCCTCGATGGCGTGCCCGCGCTCCACCGGCGGCGCGCCGTCGAGCCGCCCGCCGGCGGCCACGTGCAGCTGCGCCTTGACCAGGTCGAAGCCGGTGGTGGACTCGGTGATCGGGTGCTCCACCTGGAGGCGGGTGTTGACCTCGAGGAACGCGAACAGCCGGTCGCCGGGGTGGTAGAGGAACTCGACGGTCGCCGCGCCGCGGTAACCGACCGCGACGGCCAGCCGCTCGGCCGACGCCTTGAGCTCGGCGGCCTGCTCCGGGCTGAGCACCGGCGATGCCGACTCCTCGATCACCTTCTGGTTGCGCCGCTGCACCGAGCAGTCCCGGACGCCGAGCGCCCATGCGGTGCCCTGCCCGTCGGCGATCACCTGGACCTCGACGTGCCGGGCGCCGGTGACCAGGCGCTCCAGGAACACCACGCCGCTGCCGAACGCCCGCGCCGCCTCCTGGCTGGTGCGCTCGTACGCGTCGTCGAGCTCGGCCTCGTTCGTGATCACGCGGATGCCGCGCCCGCCGCCGCCGGCGGTGGCCTTCAGCATCAGCGGGTAGCCGATCTCGGCCGCCGCCGCCCGGGCGGCGTCCAGGGTCTCGACCGCGCCGCGGCTCCACGGCGCGACCGGCACGCCGACCTCCTCGGCGATCAGCTTCGCGCCGATCTTGTCACCGAGCTGGCGCATGGCCTCCGGGCTCGGCCCGACGAAGGTGACGCCGATCTTCTCGCACAGCTCGGCGAACGCCGGGTCCTCGGCGACGAAACCCCAGCCGACCCAGGCGGCGTCCGCCCGGGTCTCCAGCAGCGCGCGCTCCAGCGTCGCCAGGTTGAGGTACGGGCGGGCGGACGCGGGACCGAGATCGTAGGCGACGTCCGCCTCGCGCACGAACGTGGCGTCGCGGTCGACGTCGGTGTGCAGGGCGACGGTCTCGATCCGGATCCCGGTCTCCGCGGCCAGCTCTCGGACGGCGTGGATGAGCCGCATCGCGGCCTCTCCACGGTTGACGATGGCGATACGGCTGAACACCCGACCGACCCCTCCGTTGGACCCACGATGTACGCGCCGCGAGGCGACGGCCCCCGGCAGTGATCACCTTTCCCTCTGCCGGCGGGCGGCGCCATGTCGTAACCGCCGAAGCCTGAGCGGCGCCAGTTGTAGGAACCGAACAAAACTTTTTGGCGCTCCTCGGGGCGGGGGTGGCTCCCCGCGCGGCCCGGCCCGGCTACCGGCGGGTACGGTCAGCCGGCGGCGAGTTGCTCGCGCACCCGCGGGGCGACCTCGGTGCCGAGCAGGCGCAGGTGCTCCATGAGGACGGCGTGCGGCATCGGACCCATGCCGTACTTGACGTCGAAGCGGGTGGCGTCGAGCGCGGTCATGGTCCGGACCATGCGCCGGGCGACGGTCTCCGGCGAGCCGACGTAGAGCGAGCCGTACTCGACCTCGTGCTCGAAGTACTCGCGGGTGATCTCCGGAAAGCCGCGCTGCCGGCGGGCCTCCAGCATGAAGGTCCGGTAGGTGGGCCAGTACTCCTCCCGCGCCCGCTCGTCGGTGGCCGCGACGTGGCCGGGGGAGTGCACCCCGATCGGCAGGGGCGGGTGGCCCGCCTGGTCGGTGGCCGCCCGGTAGAGGGTGGAGAGCCGGGCGAAGCGCGCCGGGTTGCCGCCGATGATCGCGAGCATCAGGCCGAACCCGTGCCGCGCGGCCCGCACCACGGAGGCCGGGTTGCCGCCGACGCCCACCCACGTCGGCAGCGCCCCGCCGGCGGTACGGGGGTAGACCGGCAGCCCCGGCAGGGCGGGCCGGGTGGTCCCGGACCAGGTGACCGATTCCTCCGCGCGCAGCCGCGCGAACAGCTCCAGCTTCTCCTCGAACAGCCGGTCGTAGTCGGCCAGGTCGAACCCGAACAACGGGAACGACTCGGTGCTGGAGCCCCGGCCGAGGATCACCTCGGCCCGGCCGGCGGAGAGCGCGTCCAGGGTGGCGTTCCGCTGGAAGACGCGGACCGGGTCGTCCGAGCTCAGCACCGTCACCGCGGACCCCAGCCGGATCCGCGAGGTGCGCGCGGCGATCGCCGCCAGCACCAGGTCGGGAGCGGACAGCGGCATCTCCTCGATGTGGTGCTCGCCCAGCCCGAAGAAGTCGAGCCCGGACTCCTCGGCGAGCACCCCCTCCGCGACCAGTTCGCGGATGTTCTGCGGCTGGCTCAGCAGCCGGCCGTCCGCGCCCAGCGTCATCTCGCCGAAGCTGTCGACCCCGATGACCACCGGGTGTCCACCGCGCGTCTCCACCGTCATCACGTCCCCTGGGAGTGTGAGCGAGGCAATCCTTGATCGGTCAAGCATAGGAGATATGCTTGACCGGTCAAGGAAATGAGGTGGCAGCCATGGGTGACGACGATCTCGCCGCGGCGGGCGTGGCTCCGGCCGCGACGACGACCCTCTCGTCCCGGCCGCGGATGGCCGTGCTCGGCGCCGGGCACACGGGGCCGGTGATCGCCCGGGTGGCGATGGCCGCCGGCTACCCGGTGACGATCGCGGCCTCCGGCGACCCCGCGAACATCGCCCTGATCACCGACGTGCTGGCCCCCGGCGCCGAGGCGCGCTGGGCGGCCGACGCCGTCGCGGACGCCGGGATCGTCGTGCTGGCCGTACCGCTGCACCGGTTCCGGGACCTCGAACCCGCCCTGCTCGCCGGCAAGATCGTGGTGGACACCATGAACTACTGGCCGCCGGTCGACGGCGTCCAGGAGATGTTCGACGACCCCCGCTACGGCAGCAGCGAGATCGTCCAACGCCGGCTGGCCGGGTCGACGGTGGTGAAGACGTTGAACCACATCGGCTACCACGAGCTGGAGGACGACCGCCGTCCGGCGGGCGCGCCGGACCGGCGCGCGCTCGGCGTCGCCGGCGACGACGCCGCCGCGGTGCGCACCGTGGCGGACCTGATCGAACGCATCGGCTACGACGCCGTCCGGCTCGACGGCCTGCGCGCCGGGCGCCTGCTCCAACCCGGCGGCCCGGTGTTCGGCGCGTCGCTGGGCCGGGAGGAGTTCACGCGGGCGCTGGCCGTCCGCACCCACCACAGAGACAGAGGCTCATCGTGACCACCTTTCCGCTCGTGCTCGGCCTGGACACCTTCGGCGACGTCACCCACGACGCCGACGACCAGCCGGTCTCCCACGCCCGGACGATCCGCGACATCGTCGAGCAGGGTGTCCTCGCCGATCAGGTCGGCGTGGACTTCTTCGGCATCGGTGAGCACCACACCGACGACTTCCCGCTCTCCGCCGCCGACGTGGTGCTCGGCGCGATCGCCGCCCGCACCACCCGGATCCGCCTCGGCTCGGCCGTCACGGTGCTCAGCTCCGACGACCCGGTACGCGTCTTCCAGCGTTACTCCACCCTCGACGCGGTCTCCGGCGGCCGGGCGGAGGTGATCCTCGGCCGCGGCTCCAGCATCGACTCCTTCCCGCTGTTCGGCTACGACCTTGCCGACTACGAGCAGCTCTTCGAGGAGAAGGCGCAGCTCTTCGCCGAGCTGCGCAAGGGCGGGCCGGTCACCTGGAAGGGCACCATGCGCGCGTCGCTGCACGAGCAGGATGTCGTGCCGCACACCGAGTCGGGTCCGTTCCCGGCCTGGATCGGCGTGGGCGGCAACCCGCAGTCGGTGATCCGCGCCGCCCGGTACGACTACGCCCTGATGCTCGCGATCATCGGCGGGTCGCCGGCCCGCTTCGCGCCCTTCTCCCGCCTCTTCCACCAGGCGCTCACGCAGCTCGGCAAGGATCCCCTGCCGATCGGCGTGCACTCGCCCGGGCACGTGGCCGCCACCGACGAGCAGGCCCGGGAGGAGTTCTTCCCCCGCTACCGGGAGGTCATCCGCCGGGTCGCCCGCACCCGCGGGTTCGCCGTGCCGACCCGGGAGTCCTTCCTGCACGAGGTCGGGCCGGACGGGGCGCTCTACGTCGGGTCGCCCGAGACCGTCGCCCGGAAGATCGCCGCGAACCTCACCGTGCTCGGTGCGAACCGCTTCGAGATGAAGTACGGCATGGGCGGCCTGTCGCACGGAGCCCTGATGACCGGCATCGAGCTCTACGGCACCCAGGTCGTCCCGCGCGTCCGGGAGCTGCTGGGCTGACTCCGGCCCTGGGTTCGGCCGTCCGCGCCGCGCGGACGGCCGAATCGACCGACGGGTCCCGCCGCCGTGGCTCAGTCGGCCGTTCCGACGCGCTGGAACGCGCGGGCCAGCTGGACGAGGTCGATGCCCTCGAAGTGGTCGAGGAACCGTCGCCGCACGCTGGCCAGGTGGCTCGGCCAGGACTCCTGGAGCCGGGCGAGCCCGGCGTCGGTGAGGACGGCGTTCCACCCGCGCGCGTCCTCCGCGCACCTGGTCCGCTCGACCAGGCCCTGCGTCTCCAGCCGGCCGATGGTGCGGGTCATCCCGCTCAGGGAGAGCTGGGACGCCGCCGCCAGCTCGCTCATCCGCATCCGCCGGCCCGGCGCCTCGGAGAGGTGCATCAGCGCCGTGTACTCGGTGAGGGGCAGTTGGCGGTCACCCACCATGTCGGCGTCGATGGTGCGGGGCAGCACGTGCATGAGCCGGCCCAGCGAGCGGACCAGCGCTTCCTCCTCGGCGTTGAGGGGGCGCGGCGACTTCGGTGCGGCGGCGGACATGCCTCCATCCTACTTGCTTGATCGAGCAACGACAGGTCGCCGCCGTGACCGCAACCACACCCCAAGCTGTTGCTTGACGAAGCAACAACTGGCTAGCTTGTACTTGACCAAGCAAGGACTTGAAAGGCGCTCACGACATGACCAGGATCGGAATCATCCTCGGCAGCACCCGCCCGGGCCGGAACGGCGAGTCGGTCGCCCGCTGGGTGTTCGACGTCGCCAAGCAGCGCGGCGACGCGCAGTTCGAGCTCGTCGACCTGCTCGACTACCAGCTGCCGCACCTGGACGAGGCGTACCCGCCGTCGATGGGCCAGTACACCCAGCCGCACACGCTGCGCTGGGCCAGCACCATCGCGTCGTTCGACGGGTTCGTGATGGTCACCCCGGAGTACAACCACTCCACCTCGGGCGCCCTGAAGAACGCCATCGACTTCCTCTACGCCGAATGGAACAACAAGGCCGTCGGTTTCGTCAGCTACGGCTCCGCCGGCGGCACCCGGGCCGTGGAGCACCTGCGGCTGATCGCCGGCGAGCTGCAGATGGCCGACGTCCGGTCCCAGGTGGCGCTGTCGCTCTTCACCGACTTCGAGAACTTCAGCGTCTTCAAGCCCAGCCAGTTCCAGCAGGACGCGCTCAACACGACCCTCGACCAGGTCGTGGCCTGGAGCACCGCGCTCGCCCCGCTGCGCAACCGCTGAACACCTGCTCCACACCACCGGAGGCGGCCGCGGAATCCTCCGCGGCCGTTTCCGTACGTCCCTCAGGACTGCTGGCGGGGCGGCACGAATCCAGGCGCCGGCTGCGGGGACTCGCCGGTGACCTGGGTGATGATCTCCGCGGCCACGTCGCGCAGCTTGCGGTTGCGGTTCTGCGACGCCTGCCGGAGCAGGGTGAAGGCCTCCGCGGCGGTGCACCGCTGCTGGCCCATGACCACCCCGAGGGCCTGGTCGATGACGCTGCGGGAGGCCATGGCGTCGGCGAGTTGCCGGTGCAGGAGGGTCTGGTCGGCCTGGCGGAGGATGACGCCCAGCGCCGCCGACCCCTGGTCGGTGAACGCCAGGGCCTGCCGGCGTGCCGTGTCGGTGAAGGCGCTCGGGTGGGTGGCGTAGAGGTTCAACGCGCCCACGGTCTCGCGGTCGACCGTCATCGGCAGCGACAGCGAGCTGACGATGCCGAGCCGGAGCGCGTGCTCCCGGTAGCGGGGCCAGCGTCGGTCGTCGCGCAGGTCGGACACCTCGACGACCTGCCCCTGGCGCAGGGCCTCGAGGCAGGGGCCCTCGTCGGCTCCGTACTGGATCTCGTCGCCCTGCGCGGCGAGTTCGTCGCTGCTGGCGACGGTGAAGGCGCCGCCGTCCCGGCGGACCGTCAGCCCGCAGGCCACGGCCGGGGTGACGACCTCGGCCGCGACCCGGACGATCTGGTCCAGGAACACGTCGACGTGGGGCGACTCCGCGAGCAGGGTCAACAGCCGGCCGTAGGCCGAGGCCAGATGCGGGTCAGCAGCATCGGACACCACCGCTACCTCCTGTAATCCATGTGCCCGTTCGGTTCCACCGAAGGTGACGCCACTGCTCTGGCCGGCCCGCGGGGGAGCGGCGACCAGTGCTTTCCTTGCTGAGTAGCAACAGTTTCCCCGCTCAGCGGGGTGCCAATCGGGCGGGACGCGGCTAGGGTCGAGGTGGGTTCGGACATGAGCCCAGGACCAGTGCCGGGCCGCCGACGGTGAGCCCGGGCATCAACCCGGTCCGGAGATCCTCACCGGGAGGAGCACCTCATGTCCGTCCAACACGCTCGGCAGCCGGCGGTGCCGGAAGACACCGACCCGCCCATCCTGTCCCTGGCGCTCGCCCGGGAGGGTCCGGCGGTCGTCGTGGAGGTCGGTGGCCCACTCGACATGGCCACCGCCCACCCGCTCGTCGACCTCGTGGACAGGCTGATGTCCGGCCAACCGCCCCCGGTGCTGGTGCTCGACCTGAGCGGAGTGACCTTCTTCTGCGCCGCCGGCGTCAACGCGCTGCTCACGGTTCGCCGGCGAGCCGGCTCAGGCGGCTGCACCCTGGTGGTGCGCAGGCCCTCCCGGATCACCGTCGCGGTCCTCGACATCGTCGGCCTCAGGGACGAATTCACCACCGAGTGACCCTGCCTTTCCCTCCACGTCTGTCGCGGACGGCGGCGGTCACCTCAGGACCCGGCCGGCCGACGGGCGGGAAGGTACCCGGAGTGGATCAACCCGAAACGGCGGACCGTCCGTGATTCGAGCCACCGTCCCGCCGGGACCGGAGGGGCTCAGCCCGCCGGCGCGAGCGCATCGACGGCCCGGCCCATCCGGGTGACGGCCTCGGTGAGGATCGCGGGCGAGGTGGCGAAGTTGAGCCGTACGAAGCCGGCGCCGCCGGTGCCGAAGACGTGCCCGGAGCTGAGCGCGACCCGCGCCCGGTCGAGGAACATCCTCGCCGGCCCGGCGAGGTCGCTGGCCACGCCGGGCTCGCCGGCCGGCTGCTCGGTGGCGATGCCCAGCGCGGTGCAGTCCAGCCAGGCGAGGTAGGTGCCCTCGGGGCGGTGGTAGGTGACGGCCGGGAGGTGCTTCGCCAGCAGGGTCTCCAGCAGGGTGCGGTTGGCGTCGAGGCCGTCGAGGAGGCCGTCGAGCCACGGCCCGCCCGCGCGGAAGGCGGCGGTGTGCGCGATGACGCCCAGGTGGCTGGGTCCGTGGCTGACCTCCTCCGGCATGCGGCGCAGGTCGGCGGCGGCCCGCGGCCCGGCTACCGCGAGCGCCGCCTTGAGACCGGCCAGGTTCCACGCCTTGGAAGCCGAGGTCAGGGCGAACGCGTCCTCCGCGCCGGCCACCGTGAGGTACGGGGTGACATGCGCGCCGGGAAGCGCCAGCGGGGCGTGGATCTCGTCGGAGACCACCCGCACGCCGTGCCGGGCGGCCAGGTCGGCGACGGCCTCGAGCTCGCCCCGGCGGTGCACCACGCCGGTCGGGTTGTGCGGGTTGCACAGCAGGAACGCGGGCCGGCGACCGAGGGCCCGGGCCCGGCCGAACGCCTCGTCGAGAGCGGCGAGGTCCAGCCGCAGGTCGGGCCCCAGCGGGGCCTCGATCACCTGCCGGTCGGCGTGGCCGACGAAGGCGTAGAAGGGCGGGTAGACGGGGGAGCAGACGACCACCGCGTCACCGGGACCGGTCACCAGCCGGAGCACCTCGACGATGCCCATCATCACGTCGGGAACCACGGTGGTGTGTGCGACGCGGTAGTCGTGCCAGCCCCAGCGGTCGGCGGCGAACTCGCCGAGCGCCTCGGCGTACGCCGTCCCGTGCGCGTAACCGGTGTCGCCGAGGTCGACGGCGCGGCGCAGCGCGTCGGCCACCGGCCCGGCCAGGGGTACGTCCTGCTCGGCGACCCAGAGGGGGAGCACGTCCGGCGGGTGCATCCGCCACTTCACGCTGCTGCGCCGCCGGAGGTCGTCCAGCGCGAGCACGGTGAGCGGATTCCCGTCGACGGAGGGGGCGGGGGCGGCCATGCCCACCACCCTAGGCCGTCCGCCCCCCGGCGCCGTTCCGCTGCCTGGCGGCAGCCTGGCGCCGCAGCTCGTGCCGGGCCAGGGCGTTGCGGTGCACCTCGTCGGGTCCGTCGGCGAAGCGCAGCGTGCGGATGCCGGCGTAGGCCCTGGCCAGCGGGAAGTCCTGGGACAGCCCGGCAGCGCCGTGCACCTGGATCGCCTTGTCCAGGATCCACTGGACGGTCGCCGGGGTGGCGATCTTGATGGCCTGGATCTCGGTGTGCGCGCCCTTGTTGCCGACGGTGTCCATGAGCCAGGCCGTCTTGAGCACCAGCAGCCGCAGCTGCTCGATGCGCACCCGCGACTCGGCGATCCACTCCCGGATCACGCCCTGCTCGGCCAGCGGCCGCCCGAACGCGACGCGCTGCTCGGCACGGGCGCACATCAGCTCGACGGCCCGCTCGGCGAGCCCGATCGAGCGCATGCAGTGGTGGATGCGGCCGGGGCCGAGCCGGGCCTGGGCGATGGCGAAGCCGTCGCCCTCGGCGCCGATCAGGTTCTCGACCGGCACGCGTACGTCGTGGAACTCCAGCTCGGCGTGCCCGCCGTGGTCGTGGTCGTCGTACCCGAACACCTCCATGCCACGCCTGATCTCCAGACCCGGCGTGTCCCGCGGGACCAGCAGCATGGACTGCTGGCGGTGCCGCTCGGCGCTCGGATCGGTCTTGCCCATCACGATGAAGATCCGCGCGTTCGGGTTCATCGCGCCGGTGATCCACCATTTCCGGCCGTTGACCACGTAGTGGTCACCGTCCCGCTCGATGCGGGTGGCGATGTTCGTGGCGTCCGAGGAGGCCACGTCGGGCTCCGTCATGGCGAACGACGACCGGATCGCACCGTCCAGCAGCGGTTCCAGCCACTGCTTCCGCTGCTCACGGGTGCCGAACATCGCCAGCACCTCCATGTTGCCGGTGTCCGGCGCGGCGCAGTTCAGCGCGGCCGGCGCCAGGTGGCTCCGTCCGGTGATCTCCGCGAGCGGGGCGTACTGCAGGTTGGTCAGGCCGGCGCCGTGCTCACCCGGCAGGAAGAGGTTCCACAGCCCCCGCTTCCGCGCCGCGGTGCGCAACTCCGCGAGCACCGGCGCCGAGTCCCAGGCCCAGCGGTCGTCGAGCTGCCCGAGCTGCTCGCGGAAGACCTGCTCGGCCGGGTGGACCTGACTGTCCATGAAGTCCAGGAGGTTGTCGCGCAGCCCCTCGGTCCGCGGGTCCAGGGTGAAGTCCATCAGTGCTCCTTCAGGTAGGTCAGGCCGGCGTCGAGCAGCAGTTCGGTGACCTCGCCGAGCTGCTCGAAGCCGGCGCCGACGGTCTGGCCGCGCAGGTGGCGGACGTGGATGCCCTCGAGGATCACGGCCAGCTTGAAGGCCGCCAGGCCGAGATGGAAACCGAGTGGCGGGAGGGCGCGGCCGCGGGCGGTCGCGTACCGGTCGAGGATCTCGTCCTCGGTCAGGAAGCCGGGCGCGGAGGACGCCTCGGCCACCGCGGTCCCGACGAGCCGGCCGAGACGTTGGTAGAGCACCAGCAGGGCCAGGTCGGTGAGCGGGTCGCCGAGGGTGGCCATCTCCCAGTCGATGACCGCGGCCAGGCGGTCGCGCTCGTCGACGAGCACGTTGTCGAGGCGGTAGTCGCCGTGCACGATGCCCGGCGCCGAATCCGTCGGCACGTCGGCCACCAGGCGGGCGTACAACTCGTCGGCGGCCGGCAGGTCCCGGCAGTACGACGCGTCGAGCTGCTTGCGCCACCGCCGCACCTGCCGGGCCAGGAATCCCGCGGGCCGGCCGAAGTCGGCCAACCCCACGGCCGCCGGATCGACCGCGTGCAGGGCGGCCAGGGTGTCGACCAGCCTGGTCGAGATGACCCGGGTACGGTCCGGGCCGAGCGGCGCCAGCTCGGCCGCGTGCCGGTACGCCGTGCCGGCGACCCGCTCCATGACGTAGAACGGCGCGCCCAGCACGTCGGCGTCCGGGCAGAGCGCGTAGGTCGCCGGCACCGGCACGTCGGTGGCGCGCAACGCCGACATGACCCGGTACTCCCGGGCCATGTCGTGCGCGGTCGACAGCACGTGCCCCAGCGGCGGCCGCCGCACGATCCAGGTCGCCCGCCCGTCACCGACCTCGTACGTGAGGTTGGACTTCCCGCCGGCGATCAGCCGGGCGGTCGACAGCCCGGCCGCCCCGGGCACCGAGGCGGCGAACCAGTCGGCGAGCCGGGCCAGGTCGAGACCGGGCGGGTCCTGCGGCGCCGGGGCGGTCACGGGACCAGGACGCTGACGGTCTCGACGACGCAGGCCGGCTTCGCGCCGCCGGCCAGCTCGACGGTCACCTTCGCGGTCAGCTGGTAGCCACCGCCGCCGGGCACCAGCGACAGCAGCTCCACGCCGGCCCGCACCTCGGAGTCGACGGGGACCGGAGCGGGGAAGCGGAGCTTGTTGGCGCCGTAGTTCACCCCCATGCTCACCCCCTCGACCCGGTACACCTGCCAGACCAGCATCGGCACCAGCGACAGCGTCAGGTAGCCGTGGGCGATGGTGCCGCCGAACGGGCTGCGGGCCGCCCGCACCGGGTCGACGTGGATCCACTGGTGGTCACCGGTGGCCGCAGCGAAGGCGTCGATCTGCTGCTGCGTGATCCGGTGCCAGTCGGAGTGCCCGAGGTGGGTGCCGACCGCCTGCTCGAGCTCCTCGATGCCCTGGAAGACCTTCATCGTCGCTCCCTCCACTCAGGCCTTCGGCCCGCCGGCGACGTACAACACCTGGCCCGAGACGAAACCGGCGCCCTCGCTGACGAGGAACGACACGGCGTGCGCGATGTCCTCCGGCGTGCCGGTGCGGGCGACCGGGATCTGCGCCGCGGCGGCCCGCTTGAACTCCTCGAACGGCACGCCGAGGCGGGCCGCGGTGGCGGCGGTCATCTCGGTCTCGATGAACCCCGGGGCGATCGCGTTGGCCGTGACTCCGAACTTCCCGAGTTCCAGGGCCAGGGTCTTGGTGAAGCCCTGCAGCCCGGCCTTCGCGGCCGCGTAGTTTGCCTGGCCGCGGTTGCCCAGCGCCGAGGTGCTGGACAGGTTGACGATCCGCCCCCAACCGGCCTTGGTCATGTGGCCCTGCACGGCGCGGGTCATCAGGAACGAGCCCCGCAGGTGCACGTTCAGGACCGCGTCCCAGTCGTCGGCGGTCATCTTGAACAGCAGGTTGTCCCGGGTGATGCCGGCGTTGTTGACCAGGACCGTGGGTTCGGCCAGCTCCCCGGCGATCCGGTCCACGGCCGCCCGTACCGCCTGCTCGTCGGCGACGTCGGCGCCGACCGCCAGGGCTCGGCCGCCGGCGGCCCTGATCTCCTCGGCGACCGGTTCGCCCGCCGCCTCGTCCAGGTCGACGACGGCGACGGCGAAGCCGTCGCGGGCCAGTCGCCTCGCGACGCCGGCGCCGATGCCGCGGGCCGCTCCGGTGACGACGGCCGTGCGGGTGATGGTCATGACGGGTCAACTCCTCGATGGGTACGGATGGGGAGGTCGGCGCCGCGGCGCGGCCGTGGGGTGCTCACGGGACGTACACCACCCGGCCGACGGTGGAGCCGTCGGCGAGCCGCTGCACCCCGTCGGCCACCTCGTCGAGCGGGAGGCGCTCGCTGACCAGGGGCCGTACGGTGCCCTGGGCGGCCAGCGCGGTGAGGGCGCGGTGGCACTCGGCCACGGCGGCCGGGTCGTGGCGGTGGTAGAGGCCCCAGTGCAGACCCACGATCGAGTAGTTCTTCACCAGGGCGTGGTTCAGCGCGGCGGACTGGATCCGGCCGCCGGCGAAGCCGACCACGAGGATCCGGCCCTCGAAGGCGACGCACTTGGTCGAGCGCTGGTAGGTGTCCCCGCCCACCGGGTCGTAGACGACGTCGGCGCCCCGGCCACCGGTCTCGGCCCTGACCACCTCGACGAAGTCCTCGGCGCGCCGGTCCACCACCACGTCGGCGCCGACGGCGCGGGCCACCGCCGCCTTCTCCGGGCCGCCCACCACGCCGATCACGCGGGCGCCGGCCGCCTTGCCGAGCTGGACGGCCGCGCTGCCGACGCCGCCGGCCGCGGCGTGCACCAGCAGCGTCTCGCCGGCACGCAGCCCGGCCCGCCGGTGCAGGCCGAACCAGCCGGTCTGGTAGCCGATGTAGAGGGCGGACGCCTCGGCATCGTCGAGCGCCGCGGGCGCGGGGAACGTGGTCGCCGCGTCCAGCAGGGCGAACTCGGCGAACCCGCCGTACGGCAGCGCGGCGCCGCCGAGCACCCGGTCGCCGACGGCGAACCCGGCCACGCCCGCGCCGAGCGCGACGACCTCGCCGCACAGCTCGACGCCCGGGGTGAACGGGAGTTCGGGCCTGACCTGGTATTCGCCGCGGCACATCAGCACGTCGGGGAAGTTGGCCGGACAGGCCAGCACCCGGACCACGAGCTGCCCGGGGCCGGGCTCCGGGTCGGTGACGTCGACGAGCCGCAGCACGTCGACGGGCTCGCCGAGCGCGGTCACCCGCCATGCCTTCATCGGAGGCCCCCCTGCTCCTCGAGGTGTCGCTGGAGCTTGTTCATGCCGTCCAGCCAGCGGTCGGTGTCGGTGGCACGGTGCCGGTAGTAGTCGGCCACCCGGGGGTGCGGCAGGACCAGGAACCGGTCGTCGTGCAGGGCCTGCCACGTCGCCTCGGCCACGTCCTCCGGGGTGAGCGCCCCGTCGCGGCTGATCAGCTCCCGCAGCGGCCCGGTGCGATCGAGCATCCGGGTCCGTACGCCCTGCGGGCAGATGGCCTGCACCACCACCCCGCGATGCCGGTAGGTCGCCGACAGCCACTCGGCGAACGCGACGCAGGCGTGCTTGCTGACCGCGTACGCCGGGTTGCCGAGCGTCGTGAGCAGCCCGGCCGCGGACGCGGTCACCACGAAGCGGCCCGCGCCGCGCTCGACCCAGGCGGGGACCAGCAGTCGGGCGGCCCGCACGTGCGCCATGACGTTCACCTCATGGCCGGCGGCCCACTCCGCCTCGCCGGCGTCCAGCCCGCGGCCGCGGTCGATCCCGGCGTTGCCGAACCAGATGTCGATGTCGCCCAGGTGGCCGCGGGCGGTCTCGACCAGCGCGGCGACGCCCTGCTCGGAGGCGGCGTCGCCGGGAGCCGCGAAGCCGCCGATCGCCTCGGCCACCCGCAGGGCCGCCTCGGCGTCGAGGTCGTTGACCACGACCCGCGCGCCCTCCGCGGCGAGCCGGGTGGCCAGCGCGCGGCCGATGCCGTGCCCGGCGCCGGTGACCACGACGGCCCGGTCCCGCACCGGCATCAGACACCCCCGGTCAGGGTGAGGCCGCCGTCGACGACGAGCAGCTGGCCGGTGATCCAGGCCGCGTCCGCGGAGAGCAGGAACGCGACGACGCTGCCGACGTCCGTGGGGACGCCGAGCCGCCTGAGCGGGTACGCCGCCGCGACCTGCTCCTCGCGGCCCTCGTAGAGGGCGGTGGCGAACCGCGTCTTCACCACGGCCGGGGCGACGGCGTTCACCCGGATGTCCGGTCCCAGCTCGACGGCGAGCTGCTGGGTGAGGTGGGTGAGCATGGCCTTGCTGGCGCCGTAGAAGCCGATGCCGGCGGCCGGCCGGACGCCGGCCACCGAGGACACGTTGACCACCGCGCCCCCGTGGCTCCCCATCCAGGCCCGGTGGACCTGCTGCACCCAGGACAGGGCGGCGAGGCAGTTCACCTCGAAGACCTTGCGGGCCGCGGTCAGGTCCAGCTCGACCAGCGGGCCGTACGCCGGGTTGATGCCGGTGTTGTTGACCAGGAGGTCCGCGCTGCCGAAGGTGTCGACCGCCCGGGTCACCACCTCGGCCTGGTGGTCGGGATCGTCGGCGTGGCCGGCGACGCCGACCGCGCGACCGGCGCCCAGCCGGGCGACCGCCTCGTCCAGCGCCTCCTGCTTCCGTCCCGTGACGACCACCCGGGCGCCCTCCGCGACCAGCCGCTCGGCGATGGCCAGGCCGATGCCGCGGCTGGCACCGGTGACGATCGCCGTACGGCCGGCGAACCTGGTCGACGCAGCCTCCGACACGGCCACCCCCTCCGAAGTTACTAAGCGCTTGCTTAGAATGTGTCCGAGCGAGTGTGCGACAGCCCGGTGGACGTCGTCAACAGGTCCGGCCCGGCTCGTTGTGGTATCAATGCCGGCCGAGGCTCAGGAGGGGAAGGGTGGACGCGTGGTGACCGACAGCGCCGAGCAGTCCCGCGCCGACGCGACCCGCGCCCGGCTGCTCGAGGCGGCCGTCACCGCGTTCGCCGAGCGCGGCTTCCACGGCACCACGACCCGCGACATCGCGGCCGCGGCCGGGCTGAGCCCCGCCGCGCTCTACGTGCACCACAAGTCCAAGGAAGAGCTTCTCTACCTGATCTCGCGGTCCGGCCACGAGCACGTGCTGCGGCTCGTGCGGGAGGCGGTCGCGTCGTCCGCCGACCCGGCCACGGCGCTGCGCCGGGTGGTCCACGACTTCGTCGTGACCCACGCCCGCGACCACACCACCACCCGGGTGGTGAACTACGAGCTGGCCGCGCTCAGCCCCGCGCATCTCGCCGAGATCCGGGAGATCCGCCACCGCATCGAGCAGGCGATCCGGCAACTCGTGGAGGCCGGCGTGACGGCCGGGGTCTTCGAGACCCCGGATCCCCGGATGGCGGCGGCCGCCCTGCTGTCACTCGGAGTCGACGTGGGCCGGTGGTACCGGGACGGCGGCGACCTGGTCCCCGAGTACATCGCGGCCCGGTACGCCGAGATGGCGCTGCGGATCGTCGGCGCCCGCTGACCCGACCCGCCCGGTCAGCCCACCTTCGGCACGGCGCGGTCGATGATCGAGGCGAAGTCGACGCCGCTCGGCAGGGTGCCGAACGCCTGGCCGTGGTCGCCGCCGAGCCGGGAGGCGCAGAACGCGTCGGCGACGGCCGGGTGGCCGTGGCGCACCAGCAGCGCGCCCTGCAGGACCAGGGCGAGCCGCTCGACGACCCGGCGGGCCCGCAGTTCGAGGTCGTCGTGGTCGGACAGGTCGGCCCGCACCTGGCGCAGCGCGGCGTCGAGCCGCGGGTCGGCGCCGGCGGCGGCGCTCACCTCCGCCTGGAACGCCTCCACGACCTGGGGCTCCCGGGCGACGGCGCGCAGCACGTCCAGCGCGGCGACATTGCCGGAGCCCTCCCAGATCGAGTTCAGCGGCGACTCGCGGAACAGCCGCGGCATGCCCGACTCCTCGACGTAGCCGTTGCCGCCCAGGCATTCGAGCGCCTCGGCGGCGTGCGCCGGCCAGCGCTTGCACACCCAGTACTTGCCGACGGCGAGGGCGAGCCGCTTGAACGCCGTCTCGCCGGCGTCGCCGCGCGCGGACCGGTCGGTCGCACCGGCCAGCCGCATCATGAGGACGGTGGCGGCCTCGGACTCGACCGCGAGGTCGGCGAGCACGTTGCGCATCAGCGGCTGATCGGCGAGGTAGCGGCCGAAGGTCCGCCGGTGGGTGGCGTGGTGGGCGGCGGTGATCACCCCCTGGCGCATCCCGGCCGCCGCGCCGATGACACAGTCGAGGCGGGTCAGGTTGACCATGTCGATGATGGTGCGCACGCCGCGCCCCTCGTCGCCGACGCGCCAGGCGACCGCGTGCTCGTACTCGATCTCCGCCGAGGCGTTGGACCGGTTGCCGAGCTTGTCCTTGAGGCGCATCAGTCGCATCGGGTTGCGGGTGCCGTCCGGCAGGACCCGTGGGACGAGGAAGCAGGTGAGCCCGCCCGGCGCCTGGGCGAGGGTGAGGAAGACGTCGCACATCGGCGCGGACGTGAACCACTTGTGCCCGACGAGCCGGTAGGTGCCGTCCGGGTCGGGGTGCGCGGCGGTGGTGTTGGCGCGCACGTCCGACCCGCCCTGCTTCTCGGTCATCGACATGCCGGCCAGCAGCCCCCGCTTGGTCAGCGGCGCACGCAGCCCGAAGTCGTACGTCGTCGCGGTGAGCAGCGGCTCGTACCGCGCGGCCAGGTCCGGGGCGTGCCGCAGCGCCGGGACGGCCGCGTAGGTCATCGAGATCGGGCAGCCGTGGCCGGCGTCGGGGCGCCACACGTAGAACTTGGCCGCCCGGGCCACGTGCGCGCCCGGCCGGCCGTCCGCCCACGGCGCGGCGTGCAAACCGTGGGTGACCGCGGTGCGCATCAGCTCGTGCCAGGCCGGGTGGAACTCCACCTCGTCGATCCGGTGGCCGTAGCGGTCGTGGGTGCGCAGGACCGGCGGATGCTCGTTCGCCAGCCGCCCGTGCTCGATCGCCGGCGCGGCGCCGCCGAGCCGGCCGAGCTCGTGCACCTCGGCGGCGGCCCAGCCGGCGCCCTCCCGGTCCAGCCCGTCGAGCAGCGCCGGGTCGTCCGCCGCGTCGTAGCCGGCCAGCGGGGGAACCTGGTTGATGACCTCGTGTGTCGTCACGGCGATACTCCCAGCGCGCGGTGGATGAACATGATCAGGCCGGGGATGGTGCCCGGGCCGGCCACCCCGGCGGCCAGCGGACCGACCATCGCCTCGGCCAGGGCGCCGACCAGCGCGGTCGCGGTCAGCTCGGGGTCCTGCGGGGGCAGTTCGCCGTTGGCCACCCCCGCCGCGACGTAGCCGGCGATCAGGTCGGCGTAGGCGCGGCGGAAGGTGAGCCGCTCGGCGTCGACCGCCGGGTCGACCGGCTCGGCGAGCAGCGCGTACGCCAGCCGGGGGGACTGGAGCGCGCGGCCCGCGAACGTCTCGACGACGGCCGACATCTGCGCGGCGGCGGTGGCCCGCTGCGCCGCGGCCCGCGCCACCGCGTCCACCTCCCGCTGGGAGGCGGTGCGGAACACCTCGGCGAACAGGTCGGCCTTGGTGGGGAAGTGGCGGTAGACGGTGCCCGTCGCGACGCCGGCGCGCTCGGCGACGGCCGCGACCGAGCACCCCGCGTAGCCGTGGCCGGCCATGATCTCCAGCGCGGCCGCGATGATCCGCTCGCGTGAGGCGCTCAGCCGGGCCTTCACCCGCTCGGTGCTCCGGTAGGCCACGCAAGAAGTGAACCACCATTCAGTCCTTGCCCGCAAGGTCCGTCCGGTTGCGTGCCCGAGTGCCGGGTTCACTCGGCGGAATCGGTCACAGCTTGGGTGCGGCCGCCCGCCATGATCTTGGTGCGCCCCCACCGATCGGGTAGCGTCCCCTGGCACATCGTCTTTGCACCACCCCTGGCTGGCTGTCCTACCAGGGTCGAACGGAGGGACACTGCCGTGACGTTCCAGAGCGCAGTCCGCAGGGTCGGCGTCATCGTGGCGATCGCCGCTCTCGCGGCGAGCGCGGGATGCGCCAAGAAGGAGGACGGCGAGACCCAGGCGAGCGGGGTCAAGCTCGTCGCCAAGGGCAAGCTCACCGTCTGCACCCACCTGCCGTACGCGCCGTTCCAGTCCAAGGACGCCGGCGGCAAGGTGGTCGGGTTCGACGTCGACGTGATGGACCTGGTCGCCAAGGACCTCGGCGTCGAGCAGACGATCGTCGACACCCCGTTCGAGGGGATCAAGTCCGGCCAGGACCTGAACACCGGCAAGTGCGACGCGGCCGCCGCCGGCATGACCATCACCGAAGAGCGGCAGAAGGTCATGAACTTCTCCGACCCCTACTTCGACGCGACCCAGGCGCTGCTGGTCAAGACCGGCAAGCCGTACAAGTCGCTCGACGACCTCCGGGGCAAGAAGGTCGGCGTCCAGGCCGCGACCACCGGCCGCGACTACGCCAAGAAGCTCGCCGACGAGAAGGGCCTCCAGCTCGTCGAGTTCGAGGACCTCGCCGCCGAGCAGCAGGCGCTGGCCAACGGCCAGGTCGAGGCCGCCATCAACGACCTGCCGGTCTGGTCCGAGTACATCAAGGAGCACCCGGGCGGGTTCGAGGTGACCGCCGAGTTCGACACCGGTGAGCAGTACGGCTTCTCGGTGAAGAAGGACGGCAACCCGGAGCTGCTCAAGAAGATCAACGAGGTGCTCGCCAAGGCGAAGCAGGACGGCACCTACGACACGATCTACGAGAAGTGGATCGGCAAGAAGCCGAACGCCTGAGCCACCCACCCGGCCGGAGGGCGCGCGCCCGGCGCGCGCCCTCCGCACCGGCAACCCCTCCGCACCTCTCAAGGAGCGCCGAACGTGAAGCTGCGACGCCGCCAGCGGGAGCGGCTGTCCCTCTGGCTCCAGTACCTGGCCTTCGTGGCCGTCATCGCCGTGGTGATCTTCGCGGCGGACTGGGGCCGGCTGCGGGAGGCGTTCTTCCGCGTCGACATCATCGAGTCGATGTTCCCGACGATCATCACCGTCGCGCTGCGGAACACGATCCTCTACACCCTGGGCGCGTTCGCCTTCGGCCTCGTCTTCGGCACCGTCCTGGCGCTCATGCGGCTGTCCCGGGTCGCCCCGTACCGGTGGGTGGCCACGGCCTACATCGAGCTGTTCCGGGGCCTGCCCGCGCTGCTCGTGCTCTTCCTCGTCGGGTACGGCATCCCCATCGCCTTCCCGGAGCGCGAGATTCCGGGCGGCGTGTTCGGGTCGATCACCATCGGTCTCGGGCTGACCGCCGCGGCGTACATGGCCGAGACCATCCGGGCGGGCATCCAGGCCGTGCCGAAGGGGCAGATGGAGGCGGCGCGCACCCTCGGCATGTCGCACTTCACCGCGATGCGTACGATCGTCATCCCGCAGGCGTTCCGGATCGTGATCCCGCCGCTGACCAACGAGCTGATCCTGCTCACCAAGGACTCGTCGCTCGCCTACGTGCTCGGCGTGACGGCGCAGACCATCGAGGTCACCAAGTTCGGCCGGGACACGCTCAACGACCGGGTCAACGCCACGCCGCTGCTGGTGGCCGGCCTCACCTACCTGATCATCACCCTGCCCCTGTCCCAGGTGGTACGACGCCTCGAACTCCGCTACGCCAAGGCTCGGTGAACCCCATGACGACCAGCCAGTCCCAGCCCGCCGTCGAGATCCGCGACCTGCACAAGTCGTTCGGGCCGCTCGAAGTGCTCAAGGGCATCGACTTCGAGGTCGGCCACGGCGAGGTGGTCTGCGTCATCGGACCGTCCGGCTCAGGCAAGTCGACGCTGCTGCGGTGCGTCAACCTGCTGGAGGAGCCGACCGCCGGGAAGATCTGGGTGAACGGCACCGAGATGACCGACCCGGACGTCGAGATCGACTCGGTGCGCCGCGGCATCGGCATGGTCTTCCAGTCGTTCAACCTCTTCCCGCACCTGACCGTGCTGGACAACCTCACCATCGCCCAGCGCCGGGTGCTGCGGCGCGGCCGCGCCGAGGCGGAGCGGGTCGCGCGGGCCAACCTGGACCGGGTCGGCCTCACCGACAAAGCCGGCGCGTTCCCGGCGCAGCTCTCCGGCGGGCAGCAGCAGCGGGCGGCCATCGCCCGGTCGCTGTCGATGGACCCCAAGCTGATGCTCTTCGACGAGCCCACCTCCGCGCTCGACCCGGAGCTGGTCGGCGACGTCCTCACCGTCATGCGCGAGCTGGCCGAGGACGGCATGACCATGATGGTGGTGACCCACGAGATGGCGTTCGCCCGGGACGTCGCCGACCGGGTGGTCTTCATGGACGGTGGCGTGGTGGTCGAGCAGGGGCCGCCGGAGGAGGTGCTGGGCGCGCCGCGGCACGAGCGGACCCGCTCGTTCCTCTCCCGGGTCCTCGACCCGACCCACGTCGCGCAGCTCGGGCGCCCCGACGAGGCCGCCGAGCCGCCCGTGTCGTAAGCCGTCGTTAGGCTCGACCACATGGCAGATCCGTTCCGGGTACGCGTCACCGTGCGCGGCTACGAGCTCGACACGCAGGGCCACCTGAACCAGGCCGTCTACCTCCAGTACGGCGAGCACGCCCGGTGGGAGTGCCTGCGCGCGGCCGGCATCCGGCAGGACCGGCTGATCGCCGGCGGAGTGGGCCCGGTGGCCCTGGAGGTCACCGTGCGCTACCTGCGGGAGCTGCGCGGCGGCGACGAGGTGGACGTGTCCTGCGAGTTCCGCTGGGGCGAGGGGAAGACCTTCCAGATCATCCAGGAACTCACCCTCCCCGACGGCACGCAGGCGGCCACGATCACCGGGGTGGGCGGCCTGCTGGACCTGGCCGCCCGGCGGCTGGTGCCCGACCCGCGCGTGCGGTTCCGGCAGTTGGCCACCGACCCCGGGCCGATGAACCTCTGATGGACCTGGAGTTCAGCGCCGAGGTGTGGTTCTGGCGGGGGCCTGCGCCCTGGCACTTCGTCACCGTGCCCGACGACCTGTGCGGTGAGCTGGAGGCGGCCTCGGCGTCGGTCACCTACGGCTGGGGGATGATCCCGGTGACCGCGCGGATCGGCGGGACGGGATGGCAGACGTCGCTCTGGCCCAAGGACGGGCGCTACGTCGTGCCGTTGAAGACGGCGGTCCGCAGGGCGGAAGGGATCGCGCTGGGCGACCGGGTGGACGTCCGCCTGACCGTCGGGCGGTGACCGGTCGACGGGAGGCGGGAGCGGAGATGGCATCCTCGGGCGCGGCGGCGGCGGCGACGCTGCTCGCAGGGGCGCGGCGGCTGGTGGTCTTCACCGGCGCCGGCATGTCGGCCGAGAGCGGCGTGCCGACCTTCCGTGACGCGCTCACCGGCCTGTGGGCCCAGTTCGACCCCCAGGCTCTCGCCACCCCGGAGGCGTTCCGCGCCGACCCCGCGCTGGTCTGGGGCTGGTACGAGTGGCGGCGCGGCGCCGTCCGGCGGGCCGAACCGAACCCGGGCCACCGGGCCGTGGCCGCCATGGCGGCCCGGGTGCCGGACACGGTGGTGGTCACCCAGAACGTCGACGACCTGCACGAGCGCGCGGGCTCGGCCACGCCGGTCCACCTGCACGGCAGCCTGTTCGCGCCGCGCTGTTCGGCCTGCGCCGAGCCGGCGCCCGTGCCCGACGCCGGAGCGGAGCCGGGGGAGGGCCGGCGGTTGACCCCGCCCCGCTGCGGGCGATGCGACGCGCCGGTCCGGCCCGGGGTCGTGTGGTTCGGCGAGGCGCTGCCGGAGCAGGCCTTCGCGGCCGCCGTCGAGGCGGCGTACCGCTGCGACGTGCTGCTCACCGTCGGCACGTCCGGCCTGGTGTATCCCGCCGCCGAGATCCCGCAGGTCGCGGCCCGCCGGGGCGGCACGGTGATCCAGGTCAACCCGGAGGAGACACCGCTGGACGCGGTGTGCGCGGTGAACCTGCATGGACCGGCGGCTAGGGTGCTCCCGGCCCTGGTCCGGGCCGCCTGGGGTGACGCCGCACCGACGTGACCGGCGACGGCCCCGCGACTCGCGGCCAATCACCGGAATCCGTGAATCGTCCCCGACCGCCCGGCCTACGGTCGGGCGGAGGCGATGGTTCGGGATGACGGAAGGCGACGAACGTGGGGCGGGAGGGGCAACGGCGTCCGGCGTGGCCGCGCCCACCCGGTCCGGCGCCGGCCGAGCGCCGGGTGACGCCGTTCGAGATCTTCTTCGACCTGGTCTTCGTCTTCGCGCTCACCCGCATCATGGCGCTGATCGGGCAGCAGGCCACCCCGACCACCATGGTGCAGGGGCTGATCCTGCTCGTGCTGCTCTGGATCGCGTGGTCCTCGTACACCTGGTTGGGCAACCACACGCGGGCCGAGGTCGGGGTGGTCCGCGGCGGGTTCCTGGTCGCGATGGCGGCGCTGTTCGTGGCCGCGCTGGCCATGCCCGAGGCGTGGACCTCCGGGCCGGGCCTGGACGGTCCGCTGCTCGTCGCGCTCGCCTACGTCCTGCTCCGCGCCGTCCACCTGGCGCTCTACCACTGGGCGGCGGCCGGGGTGCCCGGGCTGCGGGCGCGGATCCGGTTCTTCGCGGCGGTCAGCGCCGTCAGCTGGGTGCCGCTGCTGCTCGGCGCGCTGGTGAGCGGGACCGCGCACGCGGTGCTGTGGGTGGCGGCGTTCGTCGTCGAGATCGGCGGGCAACGCCTGTCCTACGCGCGGCGCGGCACCTGGCCGCTGCGCAGCGCCAGCCACTTCACCGAGCGGCACGGCCTGGTCCTGATCATCGCGCTCGGTGAGTCGGTCGTCGCCGCCGGGGTGGGCGCCGCGTCGGCGGTGACCGCGCTGCCGGTCCTCGGCGTGGCGCTGGTCGGCTTCGCGGTCACCGCCTGCCTGTGGTGGTTGTACTTCGACCGCGCCGGGCCCGCCGCCGCCCGCGTGCTCGCCACGGCGACGGGGGACCGACGGGACCGGATCGCCGCGGACGCGTACAGCCAGACCCACCTGCTGCTGATCACCGGGGTCATCTACCTGGCGCTCGGCATCGAGCAGGTGCTCGCGCTCGTCGCCGGCGGCCACGGCGGCGACGAGCACGTCGAGGGCGCCACGATGACGTGGTCCGCCTCGGTCGCCCTGAACGGCGGCGCCGCGCTCTTCCTGGGCGGCCGGCTGCTCTTCCTCCGGCTCACCGGGCAGCCGGTTCCGACGGCGCAGCGGACCGTCCTCGTGCTGACCCTGCTCCTGCTGCCGCTCGGGGTGGTGCTGCCGCCCGCCGCGGCGCTCGGCGGGCTCGGCCTGCTGCTGCTCACCGCGGTCGCCGTCGAGCGGCGGTCCGGGCGGCGGCACACGGATACCGAGTGATCAACGACTTCCCGTCCCGGGTTTGAACTTCCCGCCGAGCGGAGAAGTGCAGGTCGCGCGGGCAGGGTGGCCCGCGCGTTCACGGGAGGTGGCCATGTCACGGAGACTGCGGGCGACGGCGTTGGCCGGGGTGCTGACCCTGGCGATCAGCGGCTGCGGCGGGGTGGGCGGCGGAGGTGACTCCGGCGGCGGGGACGCCAAGGGCAGCGGTGCGCTGAGCACCATGGGTTTCGGCCTGTCGGACGAGATCGCCAAGACCCGGGTGGACGCCTTCAAGCGGGACCACCCCGACGTCCAACTGAAGATCACCGAGGGCGCCTTCGACGAGCAGCAGTTCCTCTCCGCGGTGGCCTCCGGCAACCCGCCGGACCTGGTCTACATGGACCGCAAGCTGATCGGCACGTACGCCAAGCGCGGCTCGATCCAGCCGCTGACCGACTGCGTGGCGAAGCAGCAGATCGACCTGGGGCAGTTCCGGCAGGCCGCCAAGGACCAGGTCACCCTCGACGGCAAGGTCTACGGCATCCCCGAGTTCTCCCAGGTGCGGGTGCTCTACCTCAACGAGGCGCTGCTCAAGCAGGCCGGACTCACCGCCGACGACGTGAACCTCGCCGACTGGGGGAGCCTGCCGGCGGTCAACGCGAAGCTGGCCAAGGTCTCCGGCGGCCGGCTCAGCCGGATCGGCATCGACCCGAAGATCCCCGAGTTCCTGCCCATGTGGGCCAAGGCCAACGGCGCCGAGATGATCTCGGCGGACGGCGCCAAGGCCAACCTCACCGACCCGAAGGTGGTCGAGGCGCTGACCACCGGCGTCACGCTCATCCAGGACCAGGGCGGCTGGGGCAAGTTCAAGTCCTTCCGGGACACCTTCGACTTCTTCGGCGCGCAGAACCCCCTTTCGAAGAACCAGATCGCCGCGTGGCCGATGGAGGAGTGGTTCCTCAACCAGGCCGCCAAGAACAGCCCCAAGGCCGAGTTGGTGGTGAAGCCCTTCCTGGACCGGCAGGGCAAGCCGCTGAGCATGTCCTCCGGTCAGGCGTGGGTGGTCACCAAGGGGGCGAAGAACCCGGAGGCGGCCTGCGCCTTCGTCAAGCAGATGACCGCCACCGACACCTGGTTCGCCGCCGCCAAGGCGCGGGCCGAGGCGCGCAAGGCGGCCAACCTGCCGTTCACCGGCGTCTGGACCGGCAACACCGCCGCCGACAAGAAGATCTTCGACGAGCTGTACCAGCCGACCGGCAACAAGCGCTTCGACGACGCGGTGGCCACCATCCGCGAGGCCCAGGACGCCGCGTTCGCCATGCCCGCCTCGCCGGCCGGCGCCGAGTTCGACAAGGCCTGGACCGACGCGGTGAACCGGGTGCTCTCCGGGCAGGCACAGCCGGCCGAGGCGCTGGCCCGGGCCCAGCAGGAGGCGACCGCCGCGCTGGACAAGGCCGCGGGCTGAGCCCGGCCATGGCCACCACCGTCACCCCTCCCGTCCCGGGCCGGCGGCGCCGCACGCCGCTGGCCCGGCGGGAGGCCCGCTGGGCGTACGTCTTCCTGGCGCCCTGGATCGTCGGGTTCCTCGTGTTCACCGCCGGTCCGATGGTCGCCAGCCTCTGGCTCAGCTTCACCGAGTACGACGTGATCAACGCCCCGCGCTGGAGCGGGCTGGACAACTATCGGCAGCTCGTGTCGGACCCGCAGGTGGCGCGCAGCCTCGGCAACACCGTCTACTACACGGCGCTGCACGTGCCGCTCGTGATGCTGATCTCGCTCGGGCTGGCGCTGCTGCTCAAGCGGGTCGGCCGCTGGCAGGGCTTCTTCCGTACCGTGTTCTACCTGCCGGTGATGACCCCGGCGGTGGCCGTGGGCATCCTGTTCCTGCTGCTGCTCAACACCCAGGACGGCCTGATCAACCGCGGCCTGGCGCTGCTCGGGATCGACGGGCCGAGCTGGACCACCGACCCGGGCTGGGTGCTGCCCGGCATCGTCCTGATGAGCCTCTGGAGCCTCGGCTCCACCGTGATCATCTACCTTGCCGCGCTGCAGAACGTGCCCCGCGACCTCTACGAGGCCGCCGACCTCGACGGGGCCGGCCCGTGGGCGCGGTTCCGCCACGTGACGCTGCCGATGATCTCCGGCTCGCTCTTCTTCACCCTGATCGTCAACACCATCGCGTCGCTGCAGATGTTCACCGAGGTCTACACCATGTACTTCGGCAACCGGCAGACCCAGGGCACGTTCAACAGCGACGCGGCGTCGTTCTACGTGATCCATCTGTTCCAGGAGGCGTTCCAGTTCCTGCACATGGGCTTCGCCTCGGCGATGGCCTGGCTGCTCTTCCTGATCATCCTGATCATCACGGCCGTGCAGGTGAAGCTGAGCAACCGGTTCGTCTACTACGAGGGGGAGGACCGGTGACCACGACGAGCCAGCCGGTGGGCACCGGCGTCGCGAGCACGGTGGTGGCGCCGGTGGCGGCGCCCCGACCGGCTGCCGGGGAGGACGGCCGGCGACCGCGCTGGCAGCGGATCCTGTTCGTCGTCGCCCTCGTGGGCGCGGCCGTCATCTTCATGGTGCCGTTCGTCTGGCTGGTCAGCGCCTCGCTGCGCCCCCGGGAGTACGTCTTCGCCCCGGGCTTCCTGCCCACGCCGTTCGCCCCGGACAACTACGCCGAGGCGTGGCAGGCCATGCCGCTGCTCACCTGGCTGTTCAACAGCGTGGTGGTCGGGGTGGCGGCCGCCGCTGCGGCGACCCTGTCCAGCGCCTGGGTGGCGTTCGGGTTCGCCTACTTCCGGTTCCCCGGCCGGAACCTGCTCTTCGGCCTGGTGCTCGCCACCATGATGCTGCCGTTCGCGGTCACCATGATCCCGACCTACCTGATCTGGAACCGGCTCGGCCTCATCGACACCCAGGTGCCGCTCTGGGCCGGCAACCTCTTCGGGTCGGCGTTCTACATCTTCCTGCTGCGGCAGTTCTTCCTCTCCCTGCCCCGGGAGTACTTCGAGGCGGCCCGGGTCGACGGGGCGAGCTATCCGCAGCTGTTCTGGAAGCTGGCCTTCCCGCTGATCCGCCCGGCGCTGCTGGTGGCGTTCGTCTTCGAGTTCAAGGCGAGCTGGACCGACCTGATCAAGCCGCTGATCTACCTGCGCAACGAGCAGCTCTACACCCTGCCCCGCGGGCTCAAGGTGATCCTCGACCGGTTCGGGTACGGCGGCGAGCAGCAGTGGGAGATCGTGCTCGCCGGCAGCGTGATCGCCACCGTACCCATGATCATCCTGTTCTTCCTGGCCCAGCGGCACTTCGTGGAGGGCATCGCCACCACCGGCCGCAAGGGGTGAGCGGCGTCAGCCCGCCGGCTCGTCGAGGAAGGCCAGGGTGGCCGCGGCGAACAGGGGCGAGCTGAAGATGCTGTAGTGGGTCAGCCCGGGCAGGATCGCCAGCGCGTGCCCGCCCTTGGGTCGGCCCTCGCCCGCCCAGCCGCCGTCGCGCAGGCCGCCGTCGAGCAGCCGGAACACCTCCACGTAGTGGCTCGGCGGCGCCATGTCGGCGTCGGCGGCGACGATCAGCGTCGGCACCCGCAGGTCACCGACCTCCTCGGTGAGGTCGAAGTCCTCCGCCATCAGCGCGCCGATCTTGTCGAGCAGCCGGGGGAAGTCCTCCGGGCGCGGCGCCACCCGCTGGTAGAGCTGGTACATCGGGGTGTCCGTCATGAACTGGGCGGCGGCCCCGGTCACCTGGCCCTGCTGCGCCCGCATCTCCGGGTAGATCGCGTCCGACCGCACGTGCGCGGACGCCGCCACGAGCCGGCCGAGCTTCTCCGGGTGGGCCACGGCGGCGCGCAGCGCCACCCCGCCGCCGAGCGAGTAGCCCACCAGGTTGGGCCGGTCCAGCCCGAGATGGTCGATGAGCGCGGCGATGTCGTCGGCCATGGTGCGCAGGTCGAGCGGGCGGTCGACGTCGGCGGTGCGGCCGTGCCCTTGGAGGTCGACGGCGATGACCTGGTGCCGCGCGGCCAGCGCGGGCAGCACCGGCCCGAACATCTCGCCCGACCCGAGCCCGCCGTGCAACAGGATCAGCGGGTGCCCGGCGCCGTGCGTCTCGTAGTAGAGGTTGATGCCGTTGACCTCGGCGTATCGGCCGACGCCCGCGACGTCGGCGGTCCAGTCGGTGGCGGTCACGGTGGCGCTCCTCCCGTCCGGGGATGGTGGCGGGGCGGACCCCGACGGCGCCGGCCGCGAGGTCACGGACTGCGGTCCCACCCTACGAGCCGGAGCGGCTACCCGCTGTCCCGCCGCGCCGGGTCAGGAGAAGTGTGTCCGCGGCCGGGCGAGGCGTTCCCCGTCCACGACCAGGTCGACCTTCTCGTTGTAGAAGGCCACCAGCCCGGCGATCGGCAGCAGCGCGGCCGTGGGGAATTCGTACGACCAGGCCAGGTCCGGGTGGATCCGGTCGCCGGCGCGCACCGACCAGTAGTCGCTGGTGCGGCCCTTGTACGGGCAGGCGGTCCGGGTCCGCGACGGCACCAGGTGCCGGAATCGGACGTCGGTGCGGCTCAGGTAGTAGCGGGTCGGCAGGCCGGTCTCGAACACCAGCACCGGCGAGGTCGACTCGGCCAGCACCGTCCCGTCCAGCTCGACCCGGACCCGGCGGGTGGAGCGCAGCGCGTCCACCCGGGCGTACGGGTTGCGGGGGTGGACGAACACCTCCTCGTCCTCCTCGAACCAGGCGTCCAGTGCGGACCAGTCGAACCGGATGGTGTCGGCCAGCCCGGGCGGCGCGTCGGCGCCGTACCACCGGGCGCACGAGGCCCGGGCGAACTCGCCGATCCGCAGCCCGTGCAGCCGCGCGGCGCCGCGCGGGGTCTCCTCGGTGCGTCCCTCGTCGACCAGCAGGTCCCGGCGGACGTCGGCGGCGGGGACGTAGTACTGCGGGTAGGGCGGCCACTCCCAGACGTACCGCGCCCGGCCGGTGTCCAGCACCAGCTCGCCGGCCAGGAAGGCGCGGATCCGGCGGGGCGCCGGCTCGATCCGGCCGACCTCGGCGGCCGGCTGCGGGTAATCGGGCACGGTGTCTCCTCCCGGTGGACGTCTGGCGGACGGTTCAACGAGCCGATGTGACCTGGGGCACCTTCGCCGGTGACGGGAATGAGATCAGCCGTCGGGGATTTGCTGCCAGGTGTGACCACTGCGCAGTCCTCTCCCGCCCCGACCGCCGAGACACCCGGTGACCTGATGAGCCGCGGGCAGCAGCTGCGTCTCGTGCTGGTGCTCGGCTCGCTGATCGCGATCGGGCCGCTGACCATCGACATGTACCTGCCCGCGCTGCCGGCCATCACCGCCGACCTGGAGACCACCTCGGCGGCCGTGCAGCTCACCCTGACCGGCACGCTCGCCGGGCTGGCCCTCGGCCAGTTGCTGATCGGTCCGCTCTCCGACGCGGTGGGCCGCCGCCTGCCGCTGCTCGCCGGGATCGCGCTGCACATCCTGGCCTCGCTGCTCTGCGTGGTCGCGCCGACCGTCCAGGTGGTCGGCGTGCTCCGGGTGCTCCAGGGGCTGGGCGTCGCGGCCACCTCGGTGGTCGCGATGGCCGTGGTCCGCGACCTGTTCAGCGGCGCCGCCTTCGCCCGGCTGTTCTCCCGGCTCATGCTGGTCATGGGCGCGGCTCCGATCCTGGCGCCCACCCTCGGCAGCGGGCTGCTGCGCTGGTCGGACTGGCGGGGCGTGTTCGTGGCGCTCGCCATCTTCGGGCTCCTGCTGGTCGTGGTCGCGGCGGTCGGACTCCGGGAGACCCTCCCGCCGGAGCGCCGCCGCCACGGCGGCGTCGCCGCCGTCGGCCGGGACTACCGCGCGCTGCTGCGGGACCGGACGTTCGTCGGGCTCGTGCTCGTCGCCGGGCTCGCCATGGCGGCGCTCTTCGCGTACGTGGCCGGGTCGTCGTTCGTCTTCCAGCAGCGGTACGGCCTGGACGAGCAGCAGTTCGGGCTGGCGTTCGGCGCCGGGGCGGTCGGCCTGATCACCGCCACCCAGCTCAACGTGCGGCTGCTGCGCCGGTACACCCCGCAGCGGATCCTGGTCACCGCGCTCGCCGTCGGCACCGCGGCCGGGCTGGTGCTGGTGAGCTTCGCGGCCACCGGCGTCGGCGGCCTGGCGGCCGTGCTGGCCTCGCTCTGGGTGGTGCTCGCCGCGGCCGGGCTCGCCATGCCGAACGCGCCCGCCCTGGCGCTGTCCCGGCACGGGGAGGCGGCCGGCACGGCCGCCGCGCTGCTCGGCGCGGTCCAGTTCGGCGTCGGCGCGCTCGCCGCGCCGCTGGTCGGCGTGCTCGGCACCGGCAGCGTGGCGATGGCCGCCGTGGTGGCCGGGGGCATGGCGGTGGCCCTGGTCGTGCTGCTCACCGTGGTCCGGCCGGCGCGGCTGGCCGAGGTCGAGCCGGCCGCGGTCGCCGTCGCCGTGCACTGATCCCGACCGCCGGCCCGCTGTTGCCACCGCGGCGGCGGCCCGGCGGATAGGGTCGGGAACCGTGCGGACCAAGCAGGAGCTGGGGGCGGCGATCCGGAGCGGGCGGCGGGCGGCGCTGGTGGTCAACGCCCACTCCCGCCGGGGCCGCCGGCTCTACGAGACCGTCCACTCCCGACTGCGCGCGGCCGGCTTCACGCTGCTCGGCGCCTATCCGGTCGACCGGCCCGGTGAGCTGGACCGGGTGCTCGCCGAGGCCGCCGACCTCGGGCCGGACCTGCTGGTCGCGGGGGGTGGCGACGGCACCATCGGCGCGGCCGCCCGGCTGCTCGCCCACCGGGACATGGCGCTGGGCCTGCTGCCGCTGGGCACCACCAACAACTTCGCCCGCACCGTCGGTGTCCCGCTCGACCTCGACGCCGCCGTCGCCCTGCTCACCGACGGCAAGGTGATCGACGTCGACCTGGGGCTGGTCGGCGACACCCGGTTCACCAACCACGTCGGGATCGGGCTGTCGGCCGACATCATGCTGAACGCGCCGCCCCGGCTGAAGCGGGTGGTCGGCCGGCTCGCGTACCCGCTGACCGCGCTGGGGTTGCTGGCCCGGCACCGGCCGCTGCGGGTCACGGTGCGCGCCGCGGGGCGGGAGCACGGCTTCGACACCCACCAGGTGTACGTGGCCAACGGCGGCTTCCACGCCGGCCGGCCGATCACCGCGGACGCCAACGCCGACGACCGGCTGCTGGTCGCGTACCCGGTCGGTGGGCCGACCCGGCGCGGCCTGCTGCGCGAGACGGCGCGCAACGCGGCGGCCGGACGCCGCCGGACCCTCGGTGACGAGCCGTTCCTGGCCGTGGGCCAGCTCTGGCTGGAGACCGACCGGCCCGCCCGGATCGAGGTCGACGGCGAACCGTACGGGGAGACGCCGGTGCGCATCGGGCTGGACCCGAACGCGCTGCGCCTGATGGCCGCGGCGGACAGCCCCGACCGCTGAGCGTCAGTCCCGGCGGTCCTCGTCGGGGGTCGGGATCTCCTGGTTCTGCTCCAGCGCGTCGGCCGCCGTGAGGTCGTCGCGCACGGCGTCGGGCAGACCGGTGCCGTCGCTCGGCGGGGTCAGCACGCCCTGCTCGGCCAGGTCCGCCTCGGTCGCCTCGGGCACCGCGTCGGAGATGGTGTCCGGCGGGCCGACCACCGTCTCGTCCTGCCGCTGCTCCTGCGCGTCGGCCTCCGGCGGCCGGCGCAGCGGATTCTCGTCGCCGACGCTCATCGTCCGACGCCCCGTCACCGGCTGCGCTGGACGAACGGCGCGGTCTGGTCGGCCACCTCGGCGTACTCCGCCGGAAGCTGGGCGACCGCCTGCGCGTAGTCGGCCGGGTCGACGGCGTCGCGGAGCACGTCGAACACGGCGGTCACCCCGTCCTTGGCCCGGTCGACGTCGATGTCGGCGCGCTCGCTGACCCGCTGCACGAAGACGTCGAGCCCGAACCGCTCGCCGGTCTCGCTGCCGCCGAACGCGTACGCCCGCAGCGCCTCGGGGAGCCGGGCGGCCAGATCCCGGGCCTCCCCGCCGTCGATCCGCTCCGCCAGTGTGGTCAACGTGGCCCTTGTGACGGCCGTGGCCTGCTCCGGCGACATCCCGCAGCGCTTCGCCACCGAGCCGATGAACTCGTCCTGGTCCACCTCGACGCCTCCCTCTGGGCTGGAGGAAGGCGTCTTCCCGCGCTCCGCCGCCGCAAACGACCCGGCGGCCCCCCGCACCAGCAGGTGCAGCGCGACCAGGGGCAGCACGCCGGCCGGGTACCAGAGCAGGTCGACCGGGTCGAACCGCACGCCCAGCGCCAGCCGGGCGAGCAGGCTGCGCGCCGACAGCGCGGCGGGCACCCCGGTGAGCTGGAAACACTCCACCGTCCAGCAGAAGGCGACCGCCACGACGCCGGCCGGCACCGGACGCAGCCGCGGCCACAGGAACAGCACCCCGGCGTACACCATGGACGCGTACAGGGCGGTGCCGGAGTGCTGCTCGAGCGGCCCGTCGGCGAGGGCGCGGATGGTCAGCGCCACCGCCAGGAACACCCCGGCCGACAGCAGCGCCAGCAGGCGGAGCCGGATCGACATCCGCCCGATCCTAGGGCGACGGCGGCCCCGGGACCCACCCCGGGGCGCGCCGCCCGACCGGGATCAGCGGTAGATGTGCACCGGCGTGCCGACGCCGATGGTGCTCCAGAGCCGGTTCATCGCCGGGACGGGCACCCGGACGCAGCCGTGGCTGGCCGGGTAGGTGGGCACGGAGGTCGCGCCGTGCACCGCGTAGCCCCGGTAGAAGTAGTTGGGGCGCCACAGCAGGCCGAGGTCGCTCTGCCGCCAGCCGTCGATGCGCCGCTGCACCGTCCAGTTGCCGGTCGGCGTGGGCGTGCTGGCCTTGCCGCTGGAGGCGTCCAGGATGCGCACCACCGCACCGCCCTTGGCCAGATAGAGCACCTGCCGGGTGAGGTTGGCCTCCAGCGAGTAGCCCGTGTGGGTGTACTTCGGCTTCGGGACGACGGGACGGTCGAGCGCCGCCCAGGTGCGCGGCCCGACGATGCCGTCGCGGACCAGGCCGTTGACCTTCTGGAAGGCGACGACCGCGTGGTGCGTCGACGGCCCGAAGATCCCGTCGACCCCGCCCACGTCGTAGCGCAGGGCGGTGAGCCGCTTCTGCAACGTGGTCACCGCCGAGCCCCGGGAACCCTGCCGCAGGGTCGGCTGGCTGGTGGCGGCGAGCGTGACGGCGGCGCCGGTGGCCGGGCCGGCGGCCGAGGCGGGGGCGGCCGGGACGGCGAGGCCGGCGGCGAGCAGGGCCATCCCGAGCGCGGCGCGCGCGGCGGAACGGCGGTGGCGAATGACGCGTGGTGAGACGGGAAGCATCGTTCCTCCCTTCCGAACTCCTACCGAAACGGTAGTTCGCGGAATTCGAAAAGGCTGCCCCTTCGTCCGGTTGTCGCCCGGTCAGGCCACCCGGGGCGCCGGCAGGGTCGGCAGGGCCACGCGCCGGGCCGTGCCGGAGATGTCGCCGGTGCGCTCCACGGACGGCTCCGGGACCGTGGCCGCGCCCTCGACGGCGGCCGTACCGGGCCCGGCCGCGCCGTCCCCGCCGGCCTCGCCGCGGACCGCGGCGAGCAGCGCGAGGAGCCGGTCCACGTCGTCGGTGGGCAGCCGGAACGAGCCGCGGCACAGGGTGCCGCTCCACAGCGACAGCACCACGGCGCCGCGGTCCGGGTGGTAGCTGACCCGCAGCGTCCGGTCCTCGCCGCGCAGGTCGGTGAACAGGTCCCCGAAACTGGGCATCGGTCGCACCTCTCCCATCCGTCCAGGATGCCCGCTCGCCGTGCCGACCGGAAGGGCCTCGCCCAGCCGGGTTCCCCGACCGGGGGTAGCGTGCGCGACGGAACGCACAGCGCAGGGAGGTCCGGAGAGTGCAGACGACGACCGTGGACGTGCCGACCGGCGACGGGGTGGCGGACGCCCTGCTCGTCCGACCCGACGGCGACGGGCCCTTTCCGGCGGTGCTGCTCTTCATGGACGCGTTCGGGCTGCGGCCGCGGATGGCCGAGATGGCTGGGACGATCGCCGCCCGCGGCCACGTCGTGCTGGTGCCGAACCTGTTCCACCGCTTCGGCCGCGCCCCGCTGGTCGACCTCTCCGGCCTGGGCGACGAGAACCGCCGCGGCGAGCTGTTCGGGAAGCTCTCCCCGATGATCGGCTCGCTGACCCCGGACGTGATCGCCCGGGACACCGCCGCCTACCTGGACTTCCTCGCCGCGCAGCCCGGCGTCGCGCCCGGCCCGGTGGCCGTCACCGGCTACTGCATGGGCGGCACGAACGCGCTGCGGGCCATCGAGGCGCACCCCGACCGGATCGCGGCGGCGGCCGCCTTCCACGCCGGGCGGGTGGTCACCGACGCCCCGGACAGCCCGCACCTGGGCGTCGGCGCGGTCACCGGCGAGCTGTACTTCGGCCACGCCGACCAGGACCCGTCGATGACCGCCGAGCAGATCGCCACCCTGGAGAAGGCCCTCGACGCGGCCGGCGTCGCCTACCGCTCGGAGGTCTACGCCGGCGCCCGCCACGGCTACACCCAGGCCGACACCCCGATGTACGACGAGCAGGCCACCGAGCGGCACTGGGCCGCCCTGTTCGAGCTGCTCGACCGCACCTTCCGGCGCTGACCCGGCCGCCGGCGGCCACCGGCCACGAGTGGAGATTCACCCGCGCCGCGCCGGGTAACCGCCGCCATGGCCGAGGAGCGCCCCGACACCGTCCGCTCGCCCCTGGACCGGGCCGCCGAGCGGACCGGGCGGGCGCTGGCCCACGCCCGCGCCGAGGGTGGGGCGGCCGGCCGGCTGCGGCTGCGCCAGCTCGAGGTGACCGTGGTGATCGCCCTCCAGGCCGGGCTCGCCGCCGCGCTGGCCGCGCTGCTCGCCCAGGGTCTGCTCGGGCCGGGGGCGCACGTCTTCGCGCCCGCCGCCGCGGTCGGCACCATCGCCACCGCCATCGGCCAGCGTGCCCGGCGCACCTTCGAACTGCTGGTCGGGGTGGGCCTCGGCATCGTGGTCGGCGACGTGCTGCGCGACCTGCTGGGCTCCGGGTTCTGGCAGACCGGCCTGGTGGTCGCCCTGGCCATCGCGACCGCGCTGCTGGTCGCGGGGCGCGGCGGCGCCCTGGTCGGCCAGGCCGGCGGTACGGCCGTGCTGATCGCCACCCTCGCCCCGGTCGAACCCGGCCTGGAGCTGCCCCGGATCTTCGACGCGCTGGTCGGCGGCCTGGTCGGCCTCCTCGTGGTGGCGCTGCTGTTGCCGATCAACCCGCTGCGGGTGCTGGACCGGGCGACCGAGCCGATCGTCACCACGCTCACCACCGAGCTCGACGCCGTCGCCCGGGCCCTGACCACCTCGGACGCCGACGCGGCGGTCCGCGCCCTGGAGCGGATGCGCGGGCTCGACGCCGACCTGGGGCGGCTCAACGAGGCGCTCAGCGGGGCCGAGGAGGTGGTCACCCTCGCGCCGGCCCGCTGGCGCCGGCGCGCCCAGTTCCACCGGTACGCGGATGCCGCGAAACACCTGGAGCGGGTGGTCCTGTACGCCCGCTCGGTGGCCCGCCGCTCCGCCACCGCCCTCCAGTACGGCGAGCCGATCCCGCCGGTCCTCGCCGACGCCGTGACCCGCCTCGGCGAGGCCGTCCGCGCGGTGCGCCGCGAGTGCCGGGCCGGCGAGGACCCGACCGACACCCGCCGGCTGGTCCGGGAGAGCGCCGAGCTGGCCGGCCGGGCCTGGGCGCAGGGGGTTCGCTCCTACGGCGACGGCCTGATCACCGACCTGCGCACGGCGGACAGCGAGCTGCTGCGCGCCACCGGGTGCGACCCGGACGACGCCAACCGGATGGTGCGCAAGGCGGCCGGCGCGGGCGAGGCCGAACGGCACCCACTGCTCCGGGCGCACCTGCCCCGGGCGGCCCGGCACACCCCGCGCGGCCGGCGGCGGACCCG